>DASVYG010000160.1:0-9701 GCA_036392315.1 Gemmatimonadaceae bacterium | reverse complement strand
TGATCAATGAGTTTCGCTCGTTTACAGGATCTCCACCCAGGGCATTCTTCCAGCCGCGAACGAAAGACCTCGGCGGAAGAGTTGTCGAGCTTCGTGGTCGGCCGAGCGAATGGTTACGTTGACGCAACGGGTAGCATGTCGCGCTCGCCAGTGCATCGCCTACGACGCATAGCCTGACTGTCCCCTGGGTCAAGGTCAGCAGCTCGCGATAGCACGCCCGGCGGGCGCGTTAAAAACATGTCACTCCTTTGACGCTCATTCCGATCGCAACGCACTCGCCGGCGAGGTACCCGCGCGATGGTCACCCCAGCGCGGCATCCATCCGCAGGCAAAGATGCGCGCAACGAGACTGATTCGCTCGGCTTTGGCATGCTCCTCGAGGATCGGCGTACGCAACGAGTCGATGGTGTAGTCCGGCGGCGGCGGCTTCGGGGGTCGTCACTCGCTGCGGAGCGATTCCACGGGATCGATTCGCGTTGCGCGGAGCGCGGGCACCAGCGCCGCGAGCACAGCAACCGCAAAAAGGGAGACGGCGACGACAGCGAACATCGGCGCATCGTACAAGTCGTTTTCGAAGGCAAAGGCCTGCAACCAGCGCGATGTGAGCTTCGTGAGCAACAGACCGAGAGCGATGCCGCCCAGCACGAGGGCATTTCCTTCGCGGAGAACGACGCTCAACACGTTCGCTCCCGTCGCCCCAAGGGCGATGCGGACGCCCAACTCGCGTCTTCGCTCGGCGACGGAGTGCGCAACGATGCCGTACGTCCCCAACGCGGCAAGGCTGATGGCGATCGCAGCGAACAAACAAAACATCGACACGACGAAGCCCAGGCCTTGCTGCACGCCGCGAAGGCGGTCTTCCATGGAGCGCACGTCAAGCAAATTCAGAGGTGACGCGCGGAGTAGGCTTCGCCGCAGAATGATCGGCATTCGATCGGGATCGGACTTCGCACGAACCACGATACCAAATCCAAAGAAGCGTCTGTCCGTCCGGATGCTGTCACGGGCATCGGGAGAGTAGAAGATACGGCCAGGTCTCCTCGTCGACTCGCTTTCCGGCGATGTTTCTGCACCGATCCACCCGTCCACGTACAGGCTCATCGTTCGTCGACTCGCGCCGACCACGCCGACGACGCGCGCCCATGGCGCATCCGACCGCGCATCGCCGAGCTTGATCTGTTTGCCGACCGGATCGGCCTTGGGCCACAACACTCGAGCGGTCTGTTCGTCGACGATCACTTCCGGTGCGCCGGGAGTACCGTCGAGAAAATCGCGACCTCGAAGGACGGGGAGCCGATATGTCCGGAGCTCCGACGGCGACACGATCGAGTAGTCGAAAAGCGGTGCGGGCACCTCTTGGATCGCGTTGCCGGCATCGTACACCGTGACCGTTTTGTTGACGACCGACTGGTACGTCTCGATCGATGCCTCGGCGACGTTCGGAAGCGAGCGCACGCGGCTGAGCGTCTGATTGAAGAACGCGATTCGTGAAAAGGCCGTGTCATGATCGGCCCGAAAGAACATCCGCGCTTGCGTCATGGGTTTCGCGTCGTAGCCCATGTCAAAATGCTCCAGCCGGATCTCCGATCTTATCACGATCGCCGCGCCGCTGAGGAGCGCGAGCGAGAGCGCGACCTGGGCGGCGACCATTGCGCCGTATTGCCGCCGGTTCGCTTTGTTGCTCCCGGTTCCGGCCGCCGATTTGAGCAGGGTGTTCGGATCGACGCGCGAGACGCGGATCGCCGGCACGAGTCCGACGAGCAGCACACACACCACGCACGCGGCGGCTGCGAATACCAACACACGCCAACTCGTTTGCGGTTGGACGACAAAGCCACCGATACTCGGCGGGATTCGAGACCGGAGAAGCTCGGCGCTCCACAACGTGAGCACGAGGCCAGCAGCCAATCCGGCAATCGCCAGCACGGCGCTCTCGAGGACGAGCTGCGACATGATGTCGCGGCGCGTTGCGCCCAGCGAGGCGCGGATCGCCAGCTCACGCGCTCGGCCGAGGCCTCGCGCGAGTTGGAGGTTCGCCAGATTCGCACAAGCGATCAGCAGGATGGCGACAACCGCCGCGATCAAGGCAAAATGAAAATGCTGATAGTGGAATTGGGTGCTGATTATCGGGCTAAGGACGAACGCCGACGACTTGGCGCCGTCGCCAGACATCGCTTCCATACGGCGGGCGAGGACGTCGAGCTCCGCTTGCGCCTCAGCGACCGGTACTCCCTTCTTGACGCGGACGATGTTGACCGGCAAGGTGGCAAGCTGCACGTTGGCGGGCGGCAACATCCAGATGTCGGCTTTTGGAAACTGCGTGTCACCGCGTAACGTGCCGATGACCGGATGCGGCTCGCCATCGACATCGATGATCGCTCCGATTGGCCCTTCGCCAGCAACGAACAGGGTGGCCGCAAGACGATCCGTGATCATGACCGGCTGTGTGCCAGACGCGACGTCGGCCTCGACGAACACTCGCCCGGCAAGCGGACGGACTCCGAGCATGCGCGGCAGGTCTGGAGCGACCGTCACCATCGTCGCTTGCTGGTAGCGGCGCCCGTATTCCGCTGCGGCGAGACCTCGACTCGGTTGGAAGTAGCTGACCGCGTCGTAGGTTCGGAATCCCGACCGAAGCAACGCAGTCCGTTGTGTATTGTCGACGCGGTGCCGAAGGTCGCCGGTGTATTTCAACGAGTAGATGTCGTGGGGACCGACGACATCGAGTGTCGGATTCACCATCGCGTCGAGCACGCCGTACATCGTCGTGTTGAGCGCGATCGCCAACGCGAGCGACAGGATGGCGACGACAGCGAAGCCTGGCCGTCGCGCAAACGATCGGACAGCCAGACGAACTTCGGAACGCGATAGTCTCAAAGCGAGTGCGGTCTAAGAACAAGGGAACGTCGAGCATGGTCCTGAGAGTGACGCCGTTCCGTGCGGGCGAGTAACCCGCCCAAGCCCGCATCACACGAGGTGCTCTCAACGATCTCGCCCCATGATCACCGTTTCCGTCGATAGCGGCCGGATTATTATGCTCGGCAAACACGCGAGCGGGCGCACTTAGGCGCCTGGCACGCTGGCGATGCCAATGATCCTGGGTTGCCTTGAGCCGACGACGCGTCGTCTGAATAGTAGCCCTTTGCGGGCTGGTGATTGGACAGTCGGCGCGCTTGACGACATCGCGCGTGTCCGTGGGGATGCGGGCTAACGAGCGCAGTATGCCCTTCGATCGTCCAAAACCGTCTGCGGCACCGTGGCGATCTGGACGAAGTAGCTCCAGACTCCGCCGGGGCGCCTGTGACGATTCGTGTCTTGAACACTTCGGCCGTTTCGCGCGCGGGAGCGCGGTCCCTCGGCGTGCGGCGGCGTTATCGCTCCGACTGCCGTCCAGAGTCCCTGGCGTTGATTATTTGCGTGGGACCCGCTGGGACCCGTTCGCACGTGAATCTGCGCTCAATCGCGAGTGCAGAGTGAACTCTGCGTAGGTTCCTTCGGTGCGCGTGAGCGGGGATGAACGAGTGAAGTGAGCGACCGTCATGCTTCCCAAGCTGGACGTCGTTATGCAGCAGGTGCAGCGCGGCGCGAAGACTAGCAGATCGTACTCCAAGGTGAAGGATCCGAAGGAGCGAATGGCGACGGCTGCGAACCCACGAGTGCGCGCATGACCGTTGGTCGAGTTTCGGTCGAGTTTCTCACTACAAAGTGCTGCATCGACTGCTCAGGAATCGGGCGCCGACGCTCGTTTCCCCTCTGAAACACGACGTTTTGATGTAGTTGGCCATCCCCCTGGTCCGAATGGGGTTCAGGGGGTCGCGGGTTCAAATCCCGCCGTCCCGATAGTTAAGTCAAAACGCCATCGTCATTTACGACGGTGGCGTTTTTGCGTGTTTGTACGGCTGCTGTTTGTGATGCCATTTCTCCACGAGAGCGCTCCGAAGGTTGCTTTGAGATCTGTGAAGGCGCACGTGCGGAGGGTCTTACCGACGTTCGTAAGAACAGCGCGGCCGGTCATCGCGTCGCTCGGCAAGCCCTCGTTCGAATGGTCAGTTGACGGCGTTCCTCGTCCCCGTGAAACGCGAAATCCTATTGCACTTACTGCCATAGCCGACTTACGCCGCGTCGCGCTTCGCGCGTGTCCGCCGTCGAACGAACGCCGCGAGTCCCGCGAAGCCGGTGCACGCCAGCACGAGCCAGCCCGGTTCGGACGTCTCCATACGGTGGCGTATTGACAAAACACTCAACGGCCCATACTGTGGCGTATGGGCCATCTGCCACTACAACGCGATGAGTGGATTGCCGCCGCCCGGCGCGTGCTTCTCCGCGAAGGACCCGCCGGCCTCCGAGTCGAGCGGCTCGCGCGCGACCTCGGCGTGACCAAAGGCAGCTTTTACTGGCACTTCAAGAACCGCGGGGCGCTCCTCGATGCGCTCCTGGTGGAATGGGAGGAGGAGACAAGCCTTCTCGATATCGCGTCGAGCGAAACGAATCCCCGCGACGCATTGGTCGGACTGTTCGGCGAGCTGCAACGCCGCGTGATCGCCAGCGAACGCGGCGAGTCGCCCTCGGACGCGGCGATGTTCTCGTGGGCCGCAGCGTCGCCGAAGATCGCTCGACGCGTCAACAGGGCTGAAGCGCGCCGTATCGAGCTGCTGCAGCAGCTCACGGGGCAGCCGGAGCTCGCCACGTTCGCCTATCTCGCCTATCTCGGTTTCATCATGCGCCGCCGCCGCGAACCCGCGGCGGCGGGCGACTTCCCGCGCGTCGCCGCCATCATGCTCGAGCTGTTGGCGCCGGCAGCGAGCAGCGGACCACTGCTGGAACGCCGCGCAGGCACGCCCTCGAAGCCCACGAGCCATGAATCAAACCGGTTATCGCGCGCGACTCGTTAGCGCGTTCGTCTCTCTCGGGCTCGCCACTGCCGTCGCCGGATGCACGACCTATCGTATCGTGCGGTGGCGCGAGCCGGGTTCGGCCAACCAAGACGCGATCTTTCCGCAGCGTCTGGTCCGACGCTCGGGCGCGTCCTTTGAGTTCGCGCGCTCCGCCGTGCCGCGCACCGACATCGATACGATCGCGGTGCGAGATATCGACGGCCGCATGCGGCCGTTCGCCCACTATGCGATGGCGCGCCACCTGAAAGCGTTCGTCGTCATTCGCAACGACACCATCCTGTATGAGCGGTACTTCGACGGTTACACGGACTCGACTCGCTCGAGCTCGTTCTCCGTCGCCAAGGCGGTGACGTCGATCCTCCTCGGCATCGCCCTCGACCGCGGAGAGATCAGGAGTCTCGACGATCCGATCACGACTTACATTCCCGAGCTTGCGCGCAAACCGGCCTTCCAGGGTGTGACGGTGCGCCACCTCCTCGAGATGAAGTCCGGGTTTGCCTATACGGCGACGAATGGACATCTCTGGCACGACCTCACGTCGAGCGACGCGCGCTACTTCTATACGACGGACCGCCACGCGGCGCTCGCCGATCAGCACCGACAAGACGAGCCGGGCACGCGCTGGATCTACAAGGACAGCGACGCGCAACTCCTCGGGTGGGTGCTCACTAACGCCACGGGCCGGTCGGTCGCGAAACAGCTGGAGGAACGCGTCTGGCGAAACATCGGAGCGGAGTTCGGCGCGAGTTGGAACCTCGACCATCGGGGCTCCGACGGCAGCGAGAACACCGCGGCCGGGTTCAACGCGACAGCGCGCGATTTCGCGCGTCTCGCACGATTGTATTTGCACCATGGCGAATCGAACGGCACACAGGTCGTTCCAGCGGCGTGGGTCGACGCGTCAACGACGCTTGCGCCAAGGCCGGAACCCGAGGTGCCGGTCTGGTGGCAGATGCAGCACCAGCATTATTGGTGGATCCCGATGCAGAACTGGCCGGCGGAGCGCGATTTCTTCGCCGACGGCGCGAAGGGGCAGCGCTTGTATGTCGATCCGCGGACGAACACGATCATCGTGCAATTGGCTGACGACGACGCGCAGGACTTCCCGTTTCGCCGCATCACGCACTACCTCGCGGGCGAGCCGTATCGGTATCCGCGCGGCATTCCGGGCCTCCTGTACCAAGCCGCACAGCGTGGAGCGAGCGCCGATTCCGTGCGCGCTCTGTTTCGCCAACTGACGGCGGATCAGTCAAAAGATCCCGCCGGTTACTTCATCAACGAAGCCGGAATGATACAAGTGGGAAACGCGCTGCTCGCCGAGCCGGCGCACGTACAAGCCGGAGTCGCGGTGCTCGAGCTGTCCAGTCAGCGATCGCCGAATTCTCTCCTGAGCCGGAGTGCGCTCGCCCACGCGTACGAGCACGTCGGCGACACGGTGCGAGCGAGGACGCTCCGACAGCGGACGGCCGGCGAGCCATAGCAAGTGCGATATCTCGTTGAAGTGAAGAACGGCGACCGTCGGGCTAGGCGCCGTTCTCAGCCTCGTCGACGTGCCGGGCGCGCACGGCGCGCGTCAACGAGTCGATGAGCCGAACGACATCGCGGCGAACCGCGGGCACGGCTCAAGGTGTTTTTTGTCCAGGTTCATCTCGACGGCCAAGTCGTTCAGCGTGAGCCCGCGGCGCCGAATGATGACGTCCATCACGTAAGGCTGCGTGATACTTACGCACGTGGTGCTTTGTCGCATCAGGCGGCCGGATTGCGTTTGCAAGCACCGCGCAAGCACCAGCTACGATCTCGCCCGGTGCGGAGCGGGGCAGGGCTCACGCGGGCATGTGGTGCCGGGCACCCAAAGTCCCCCGGCTCCCGGTACTTTGGGTGCCAAGCCTGGTCGGGGAGTTCGGGTGAACTTCGCGCTTCATCCTCCTTACGCGAATCGCTCGACCCCCCACCCCCAGCCATCCGCATCGGGAAAGTGCCCCGCGAAAAATTCTGCGCCGCTCGGCCCCGCAAACGGCCCTGCTAAAATTCTGATGAGAATTTTCCCATGAACGACCCGGAGTGGATGACCACGCGCGAAGCGGCCAATTGGTTAGTGGCGCTAGGCTGGCATGCTTGAGCTTGATGTACTCGCTGCGCATGCCAGACAATGGCGCCGTTGAGGTCACCCGAACGAGATTTGGGAATCCCGGGAAGCCCGGAGCGCGTCGGCGAGTCATTTCAATGAACGGGTGGCGGAGGATCGACAGATGGCTGAGGCACCGAAGCGACGTCGTGCGGGCGCATACTTGCGCGGAGATCAGATCATCATCTTCTCCTACGCTCACACGATTGACGGCATCGGGATATCCGTGCCGCCGGCCCGCCGGCTGGCAGCATCCGCCGATCCTGTGCAAGTGGGGGCCGCGCTCCGCCAGGCGTTGATTCCCCCTCTCGTCGTGCCACCCCGTTTCTGGAAGGACCAACAACAGCTGTCCCGCGAGTTCTTGAAGTCAGCCGGTTTCCGTTCATTCAGACAGCTCGAGTCAGCCGCTCGATATTGTTCGATCGAAGCGACCAATGGAGAGGTAGTGGTCGAGCCGTATCGTAACGGCGGAACGCGAGGTGACAAGAAAGGGTTTCAGCCCTTTGGTGCGGTGAAAGGCATAGTGTTGGAAGCCGCCGCCGACGGCGTGCTCGGAGCAGCCCTACGAGACGGCCTGCATCGGGCCGAGTGAACGCGACAGGTCACGCGGAGCGCGACTGGTACCTTCCTCGCTGTCGTTTGCGGGAACTGACGCGATCTTGTGCAAATTGATCCCGAGCTATGAGCATCGAAGATACCTACGAAATATTTGACCCGGCCTTGGAAGCTTGGGCAACATCCCACCGCTTCCAAGTCTCCAAGCTTTATCGAGACGACGTCGTTCGCTCGATTATGCCGCATGGAATGCGAAACCCTGAAGCCGTTGGCCAGGACCCTCAGATCTGGCTGGATTGGCCTATCGTCAATGGGCGCGTCAACGTAAAGGTCGCCGTAGGTCGATGGTGCCACTCGGCACCCGCTACAGTTCGAACGCTCGCTGAGGTTCTGGAGAGGGAACTCGAGCTACTTAAATCGCACTGCATGCCTGAAACCGTCTCTGGCTCATGAGACAGCGTGAACTCAGTTGGCATCGATGTGTCGAGCTTCACCCGATCGCGACCGACCGAATGATCGAGCTTCCAGCCGCTGAATTCGAGCCGGAGATGGCGGAGTTGATGAGCCGCATGGTATCGAAAGATGACTGGACGATCGGTACGAAGATGCTCCGCGATGCGGCTCGGCTCCTATCGAACTCCGATGACCTGAGCGCGTCGAGCGTCGAGTCGTTCTACGCCTTCGCGATTGATTGGGAGCTGGAAGGAGACGATTTCCATCAAATCGTGAAGGAGTGCAAGGCGCCGACATAATATCAGCTGTCGCGCTCTGGTCGTGTGCTTCATCGCGGCCGCATCTTCTCTCTGCCGATGCTCATCGGCTATCGCGAGGCGCCCGCGCCGGCTCCGCCGTCACGAGCCAGTAGGCTCCATCGCGAACACCAATGAAGTATGTAGTCTGCTCTGAGTTGTAGTGACCGCCATGCGCGTCTCGCGGAACGAAGTCGATTGTAAGCTTGGCCGTCGGCGGCAGCGTCATTCGGTAGACGACACCGCCTTTCGTATACTCGGTCTGCTCGTTCGACCCGAGTGGGGCGACGAACACCCTTCGCGCCGCATGGGAAACGTCCTGCGATATCATCGCGCTGACCGCAGTCCGGGTCCCGGAGTCGCTCGCGCCCCAATAGAAGAGACGCTGAATCGCCTCGGCATCGTGCTTTTCCTGCGCGCGACGAAACCGCGCGGCCAGTTCTTCTGCAGATCGAGGCGGCACAATCGCTTTGGCTTGTGCGGTGAGCGATGCCGGAATCGCCGCGAGGACGAGCGCGATCCCGGTTTTCCACAGGTGCTTCGTGACGCGATCCGTCTTCATGGCAGACCTCGCAATCGGCGTAAGTTGGTAATCTAGAATTTGGACGAGCAAATCCCAAACGCCGCGCAGTCCAGTCACGCTAGAGACTCCAGCCTTCGCCGTGCTCTTCGAACTCGCGCGACGACGGGACAATCAACTCGGTTGGCGCGTCATCGCGCTCCAGGAATGCAACCTTCTTCTTGAGATTGCCCGTTGTCGTGAGGACCGGCGTTGCCACGAGCGATCGATCATCGAGCCGAATCCCAACCCAACGCACCCCGTTGTATTCGAATTCGGGGTTCATGGCAGAAACTCCCGGTACATAGACGACGCGTCCTGACCGCCGCCGAAATAGCACACGAACCTCGACGCGATCGCCGAGCCTTACATCCGTGGTGGCGTCGAAATATTGGATCGGCATTGAGGGCGGCGCGAATCACCGGTCTTTATGACATTCTTATCGTCGAGCGCGACCATCGCGCCCTGAAAATACAACCGAATGCTCAAGCGGCCACCCTGCAAAATTGCTGCGATGGAATTGTAAGGATTTGCTGCCTAGAGAAATCGGTTTCTCGATTGTCATTTGCGAACCGACTGACCCAAGAGGCCTCTGTTGCCCTCATGGGCAAGTGTTCGTCGAGCCTGTCGAGCGGCCCTCCTCCTCACCCGGGCCGCGCGCAACCGCTGTCAATCTTGGACGGAGCCCACACATGCAGATGCGTGTAACCCGCTTCGGGACGATCCTCCTGATGATCTTACTCCTTCCGTTTGTCGGGGCCCTTCGCCTCGTCCGTGTGCTGCGCAGGCGCGACAAGCCTGTCTACACGAGCAGCATC
>DASVYG010000159.1:0-30814 GCA_036392315.1 Gemmatimonadaceae bacterium | reverse complement strand
GCGCGCCACTTGTGTATCCACCCTACCAGCCACTGAACCATTACATGCAGTCGAGCGGCGCGGAGCGCCGCGCACCTTCCCTCAACCCTCGACCCTCAACCCTCAACCCTGATTTTCGAGCCTGCGTAGCGCCACGGTGATGGGGACGAGCGTCGCCGCGGCGCACAAGAGGCCGGCTGATCCGAAGCCGATCACCATGTCGCTCGTCGTTGCCGGCGTCCCGAACGCCTGCGCGGAGAGGTAGGCGTATACCGGTTTTGCCTCGAGCACTACGACCGCGCCGATGAGCGCGATCGACGTCATCATGAAGACGAGGCCCCCGAACGACGTCGGGATTTGCGCGGCGTTCTCCGTCTCGAATTGCGGGAACAGCGTTCCGAAGCCGATCGCCAAACCGGCGAGCCCCAACGTCATCAAGGTGATCGAGAAGATCGACACGGCCATCATGAACTCGCTCACCTGCAGCAGGTAGTCCGTGACCCCGACGATCGCCAGCGCGAGGACGAGCAGCGGCAGCGTTCCCACCCAGAACTTCGACCATAACAATTCTTTCATCGACATCGGGCTCGATCGAAGCAGCCAGAACGTGCGTCCTTCGAGGCTCACGCCGGGAAAGATGAAGCGCGCCGCCACCGACGCGAGCACGAAGCCGGCCAGCACCAGGTTCAGGAACGGAACCGCGTTCACGAGAAAGAACGTCATCCCGCTCCCGCGCAGCGGCAGGAACTTGATGTTGAAGACGTACACCATGACCAACACGGCGAGCAGAATCAGCTGCGACCACTGCGTGGTGTCTCGGAAGAACAGCCGGACCTCCTTCATCACCAACTCGCGACGAACGATGCCGAACGGGCGAAGAAGCGCGCTGCCGATGCGCGTCAGTCGCCCGTTGTGCGCCCAGCGCTGTCCGCTCTCCTGCGCCTTGCTGAACCCTTTGGCGTAAAGCCAGCGATGGAGAATGGCGCCCAAAACGAACGCCGCCGCGGCAGTCGACCAGAGCAGATAGTAGGGAAGCAGGTCGGTCTTCACGTTGAGCCACGACATCACCGCGCGCTCGACCCACTCGCTGGGCAACAGGGGCGACGTCGGTCCGCGAAGGATCGTGATGAAATCGACGAGCGACCGAAATCCCTCGGGGCGAGCGAGCCGCTCAGGGCGCACAAGGCGGAACATCACGACGATTCCGCCTGCGGCCAGCACGGCGATCACGCTCAAGATGTCTCGCGTGCGTCTCGCCGGAAACAGGTTCACCAACAGCAGCGTGACCGCGCTCCCGATCACGGTCGGCACGATGAGGAACGGCAGAAACGTCGCGAGCACGATCAGCGGAAAGAACGGACCGCCCGAATAGACCACGCCGTACGCGGCGAACATCGGGATGGCCATGAGCACCACCATCCAGCTCGAATGCACCAGCGTCTCGATCAACTTGGCCATGTACAACTTGAGCCAGTCGACCGGCGCCGACGCGAGCAAGTCGAGATCGCGCGCCAGGAAGAAGCTCGACAACGCGGTGATGATGTTCGACAGCATCAGGATCGAGAAGAACCCGACGAGGATCAGCCCGAGCAGCTTACCGGCGAGCAGCGGGCCGATCTCCTGCACGCCGCGAAAATAGCGGAGCAGGCGATAGAGCATGAAAAAAATGAACGACCAGAAGCCAAGCCCGAACACGGAAAGAAACGCCAGCCGGAGGCCGTTCCCCCGTTCACCGGACGCGGCTCGCGCCCGCGCGGTGAGCCACTTGGGACTGAGCAGGTGCGCGGTCGATGGATCGGGAAGCGCGTCAGCCATGATCAGGCATTGAGCACGTCGACCAACGCGCGCGCGGCGTTCTCGCCGGTGAGTCGGAGGAAGATCTCCTCCAACCCCGCAGTGCCGCCCTCGGCATTGGAGCGAAGCTCGGCCATTGTTCCCGCGGCACGAATCACGCCGCCCTGCATGATCGCGATGCGATCGCACATCGTCTCTGCGACTTCGAGCGTATGCGTCGACATCATGATGGTGTGGTCGCGGCGCGTGTACTCTCTGAACAAATCCTTGAGGATTCGCGCCGCCTTGGGATCGAGTCCGACCATCGGCTCGTCGACGACGATCACTTCGGGGCGATGCACGAACGCGCTCGAGATGATGAGCTTTTGTCGCATGCCGTGGCTGTAGCTCTCGACCAGCTCGTCCCGCCATTCCTCGAGGTCGAACAGGGCCAGCAGCTCGCGCGCGCGATGCTCGATCTCCGGTCCCTCTTGGTTGTACAATCCCGCGACGAAGCGAAGAAACTCGGCGCCGCTCAGCTTCTCGTAGATGAACGGCCGGTCGGGCACGAATCCGAGTTTGCTCTTCGCCGCCGTCGGCTGCGTTGCGAGATCGATCCCGCCGATGCGCACCGTACCGCTCGTCGGCCGGAGAATGCCGGCAATCATGCGCAACGTCGTCGTCTTGCCGGCGCCATTGGGGCCGAGAAAGCCGAACAACTCGCCGCGGGGAACGGAGAGATCGATGTTATTGACGGCCGTGAAGCTGCCGTAGCGTTTCGTGAGACCGCGAAGTTCGATCATGTCCGCTTAACGCGCCGCGTTCGCGCTCAGGACATCGATCCGCAAGTTGCCCATCAATCGCAACAACTCCGTTTGACGTGGGAGACCACCTATGACGAACCGGATGTGGGCCGCGTCAGCCGGGAATTGGCCGAACGTGGGATCGACGGGCACCCAATCACCGAGCAGCACTTCTGGCCACGCGTGGTAGTAGAACTTTCCATCGACGTACGCCAACCCCGCCGCGATCCGCGCCGGCAGGCCGATCGCCCGTGCTAAAGCGACGAAGATCTGGGTGTGCTCGTTACAGTCTCCTTCCCGCGTCCGAAGCACCTCGAGCGCGTTTGGGACGCCGAACGTCACGCGACTCCGGATCGAATCGTGGACCCAGGTGTTGATCTTTTCCGCGACGATTCGCGGATCGCGCTCGCTGCCGCGAATCCGCACGGCCTGCTTGACGATGCGCAGATCTCGGCTCTGGAGAAGCGGCTCGGCCCGCGTGGTCGCTGAATCCTGCGGACGAGCGATGTTCTGGCTGCTCAATCGGTACCGGGCGACCATCGCGCTGTCCGGCTCCGGCGACACCACCAACGTGTCGTGGGCGAGACGTTGTCGCTGCCCGTTCAGGTCATAGCCATTGAGATCGACGTTGGACAGCCGAAGTCGCAACGAGTCGACGCGCCGATCCATTCGCTTGTTGGCGGCGATCGCGGTCGTCTCGAGAATGTCGCGATCGCTCGTTACCGTCGCGTGCGACACGTCGGCGCGCCAGTTGGCGAAGGCCACCTCGTACGGCATGCGACGCAACTCGAGGCCGAGCTGCGTCGTTTGCATGATGCGTCCCTGATCGTCGATCCAGCCGGTGAATCCGCCCTTCGACTGCGAGATCACCTGCCAGGCGCGAATGGTATCGGGTTGGACGCCCCGCCATCGCGACGTTGCCGAATCCACCACCGCGCTGTCGTCGACGACGAATAGCGACTCGGCGCGAATATCCAAGCCAAGGTCCCGCGGCGTCATGCTCGACGGGTCGAACACCGGAAGCACGTAGTGCCGGCCCACCTTGGGGCCCTCGCCGAGCGCGATGGCGAGCGGCACGAGCGTCGGCAGCAGAATCGGGCCTGAAAGAGGGATTCGTTGGATCGTGGGCTTTTCGTTGCCTGACGCGATCGTGAGAACCAGAACGCTGTCGCCGCTGATCTCTCCGGTCGCATTGATCGCGGGACCTTGGGTCTGGATCGACAGATCGAACTTCCGCATCCGCAGCGCGCGCGACAGCGTGACGTTGGTTCGCGCCGATGCGCGGCGCGCCGTTCCGCCCACGGGGAGATCGGCGACGAAGTAGTCGGCCATCGTGATCGACGACTCGGATGTGTCGACCGTCGACGAGGCGAACCCGATGAGCCGTTCGCCCTGCATCACGCCGTAGTACACGACGCCCGGCGCAACGCGATGGCCCGCTTCCGCGAGCCGCTCGAGCTGTGGTTGGAAGTACTCGCGGCGAATGAGAAGTGCGAGCCCGACGAGCCAGGCGGCGATGATCGTTCCGCCGACCATCGCCCGCCGGCTGATCACCGTTTTTGTACCTCTCGCGCGCGTTGGTACGCCGCCGTCGCCTCGGTGGGTCTGCCCATGCGGTCGAGGATCACGCCGATCCCCTTCATGGCGCGCCAATGATCAGGCTGAAGGCGCACCGCTTCCTCGTAGGCCTCGAGCGCTTCCTGCAGGCGATCCGTCTGGTTGTACGCTTCGCCGAGCTGATAGTGGATCGCCGCCTTGGACGGGTCGATGTTGACGGCGCGCTGGAGTGGCTCGAGTGCGTCACGCCATCGCGCTCGTCTGCAGAGGGCGATACCAAGGTCGAGCTGCGCCTCGGCGTTCGTTTCGTCGGCCTTCAGGGTCATGATTCCCACTTCCCAACGTTGCTGGGTTACGCGAGGGCGAGAGTCGTCTCGCCGTTGATCCACTCGAGGTACTTCTCCAAGCCTGCCTCGACTGGCAGCGCTAACAACTCGGGCACTTTGTACGGATGCAGTTCGGAGAACGCCGCACGCAAGGACTCGAGGCGTGCCGAGCGTGTCTTCAGCAAAATGAAGACTTCGCGCTCATCGGCAACTTTCCCTTGCCACCGATAGAGCGAACGTGCGCCGGGAAGCAGCGTGCCGCAAGCGATGAGCCGCCGGTCGAGGAGGGTGCGCACGAACTTCACGGCCTCTTCGTCCGAGGCGACGGTGGTCAGGACGACGATCGCATCGGTATGGGGCATGGCTGGGGCCGGGGGGCGTGGAGCGGGTCGGGAATCGTGGAGTGTGCTGGCGGAGCGGGGCGCTCCTCGTCCTGCGTCCACCGAATATAACGCCTTGTCTGTACTCGGTCCGCGCCGCAGCTTTCCCTGGCTATGGCAGAAGACGCTCTGATCATTCGTGGTGCCAGAGAGCACAATCTCCGCAACATCGATGTCTCGATCCCACGCGATCGCCTGACGGTGATCACCGGCTTGTCCGGGTCGGGCAAGTCGTCGTTGGCGTTCGACACGATTTACGCCGAGGGCCAGCGACGCTACGTGGAGTCGCTCTCGGCCTACGCCCGCCAATTCCTCGGGCTGATGGAAAAGCCCGACGTCGATTCGATCGAAGGGCTATCGCCCGCGATCTCGATCGAGCAGAAAACGGCGGGGCACAACCCGCGGTCGACCGTCGGCACGGTGACCGAGATCTACGACTATCTCCGTCTGCTGTGGGCCCGCGCCGGAACGCCGCACTGCCCGAACTGCGGGCGTCCGGTGCAGCGACAGAGTGCCGCACAGATCGCCGACATCGTACTGTCGTGGCCGCCTGATGCACGCATCGAGATACGTGCGCCGCTCATTCAAGGACGCAAAGGCGAATTCCGTGAGTTGTTCGAGTCCGTGCGAAAGCAGGGATTCATTCGCGCGTACGTCGACGGCGAGCTCGTGGAAGTGGCGTCGCCGCCAAAGCTCAATCGACGGCAGAACCACAGCATCTCGATCATCGTCGACCGGCTCACCGTCCGCGCCGACGATCGCGGCCGTCTCGCCGATTCGGTCGAGACCGCGCTCAAGCTCGCTGACGGCGTCGTCGAGGTAAACAATGCGGATTCGGGCACGGTCGAGCTGTTCTCCGAGCGCTATGGGTGTCCGTCGTGCGGCATCTCGCTTCCTGAGCTCGAGCCGCGGCACTTCTCGTTCAACTCGCCGTTCGGCGCCTGCCCCATGTGCGGCGGACTCGGCACGCGTCGCCGCGTGAGCGAGCAGCTCATCCTGGGCGATCCGCGAATCTCGATTCTCGAGGGCGTAATCCTCCCGTGGGGCGAGCCGAGCGGGTATCTGCGAAAGATGGTTCTGCCCGCGCTCGCGCGTCAGCTCAAGTTCGATCTCAATAGTCCGTGGGGGGATCTGCCGAAGCCGGCGCGCGACGCGATCCTGTACGGCGAGGGCAAGGCCGTGGGTCGCGCGGCCAAGGGCACGGAGTGGGAGGGCGTGCTTGCCAACATCGAGCGGCGGTACGAGGAGTCCGAGTCGGACAGCGTGCGGCTCGAGCTCCAGGAATACATGATCGAGGTGCCGTGCAGCGAGTGCGAGGGCCGGCGGCTCAAGCGCGAATCGCTCGCGGTCACGATTCATGAGAGAAACATCGGCGAAGTCGTCGAGCTCGCAGTCACGGAGGCGCTGATGTTCTTCGAGAACGTGCCCGTGCGTCGTGACGGCAAGCCCGGGCTCGACCCCGAGATCGCGGCGCCGATTCTGAAAGAGGTGCGCGAGCGTCTGCGCTTCCTCGTCGACGTCGGGCTCGATTACCTGACGCTCGGTCGCGCGGCGGAATCGTTGTCGGGCGGAGAGGCGCAGCGGATTCGTCTCGCGACGCAGATCGGGTCGCGTCTCGTGGGCGTGCTGTACATCCTCGACGAGCCGTCGATCGGATTGCACCAGCGCGACAACGCGCGTCTTCTGGCGACGCTCGAGCAGCTGCGGGATCTTGGCAACACGGTGATCGTCGTCGAGCACGATGAAGAGACGATGCGCGCCGCCGACCATGTGATCGACCTTGGGCCTGGCGCCGGGAAACACGGTGGTGAGGTGATCGCCGAAGGGACGATCGAGCAGATCATTCGAAATCCCGCCTCGATCACGGGAAAGTTTCTGAGTGGCGAGATGAAGATCCCCACGCCGACGACACGTCGTCCGCGCGAGGCGCATCGAACGATTCGCATCACCGGCGCACGTGAGCACAATCTGCGGGACATCGACGTCGAGATCCCGCTCGGGCTGTTCGTCGCGGTCACGGGCGTGTCGGGTTCGGGAAAATCCACACTGATCGAAGACATTTTGCATCGCGCGTTGGCGCGACACTTCTACCGAGCGCGCGTGATTCCCGGCCAGCACACGCGCATCTCCGGCTTCGAGCACATCGACAAGGTCATCGACATCGATCAGAGTCCGATCGGCCGCACGCCGCGCTCGAACCCGGCCACGTACACTGGGCTGTTCACGCCGATTCGCGAGCTATTCGCCGAATTGCCGGAGGCGAAGATTCGCGGCTACGGGCCGGGACGCTTCTCGTTCAACGTGAAGGGTGGCCGGTGCGAGTCGTGTCAGGGCGACGGACTGGTGAAGATCGAGATGCACTTTCTGCCCGACGTCTATGTCCCCTGCGAGGTGTGCAAGGGCAAGCGGTACAACCGCGAGACGCTCGAGGTTCGGTTTCGCGGCCAGAGCATCTCCGATGTCCTCGAGCTCACGGTCGACGACGGCGTCGAGTTCTTCCAGAATCAGCCGCGGATCTTTCAGAAACTGCAAACCCTGGCCGACGTCGGGCTCGGCTACATCCACCTGGGGCAGAGCGCGACGACCCTATCGGGCGGCGAGGCGCAGCGCGTCAAGCTGGCGACGGAGCTCTCCAAACGCGACACGGGTCGCACATTCTACATCTTGGATGAGCCGACGACCGGACTTCACTTCGAGGACGTTCGCGTGCTGCTCGACGTGTTGCACCGACTCGTCGACCGTGGAAACACCGTGCTCGTCATCGAGCATAACCTCGACGTGATCAAAACGGCCGATTGGATCATCGACCTCGGTCCCGAGGGAGGGAAGCGCGGCGGAGCTATCGTCGCGGCAGGGACACCAGAGGACGTCGCAACGACGACCGGCTCATACACCGGTCAGTATTTGGAGCCGCTCTTGAGGAGGCGCCGAAAAGCCGGATAGGCAGTCGCCGGCCGACGGGCAGGGTGAATGAGAGAGATCTTATCGTGAGCTGCTCACGTTGACAAGACGGGCCTCGCGTCATCGTCCTTGACCTTGAGCGTGAGCACCGCGGCGAGCACGAGGGAGAGGCCCCCGATCAACAAGGCGTCAATCGCCTGACCACCAAAGAATCGTCCGACGATGAAGCCGAGCAGTGCGGCTGCGACGATCTGGGGGATCACGATGAAGAAATTGAACACGCCCATGTAGTAGCCCATCTTCGACGGCGGCAAGGCTCCGGCGAGGATGGCATATGGCATCGACAGAATGCTCGCCCACGAGATCCCCACGCCGACCATCGAGGCGAGCAGGTATTTCGGATCTCCGATGATAAAAATGGAAACGAGCCCCAGCGCACCGCAGACCAGGCAAATCGCGTGGGCCGCCCGTCGGCTCGTTTTCCTTGCCATCACCGGAATGGCGAACGCGAAGATGGCCGCGACGCCGTTGTAGGTGGCGAAACAGACGCCGACCCAGTTCGCTCCGTCGTTGTAGCGCACCGACGTGGTGTCGGTGGTGTGGTATACGTGGCTGGTAACCGCGGCCGTAGTGTAGATCCACATGGCGAAAAGCGCGAACCACGAGAAGAACTGCACCCAGGCGAGCTGCTTCATCGTCTGGGGCATGTCTTGCAGATCGTTGAGGATCGTCACGAAGCCGTTGTCGTATCGCCCTCGCCGCTGCAGAACTCCGCCTGCGATGAGCAGGACTCCGCCAACTGCCAGCACCGCGGAAAGAATCATCACCTGGTAGATGGCCTGACTCGCCAACCAGACGGAAATTGCCGCCCCCACAGCAAGCAGAATGCTGCCGAGCCGCACTTGCCCACGGCCACGAGCCGCGTACTCTGCGGCCGTCCGTTCCACTCGCGCGTGCACCTCACGCACTTGATTCTCCTCGAACGCCCCCATCTGCGCCGGCGAGTACTCTCTGGAGCGCACCACGGTCCAGAGTACCGCGAGGAAGAACACCGCCCCGCCGAGATAGAACGAAAGACGCACCGAGTCGGGAATCACGTTCGGCGGAGCCGAGTTGGCTACGCCGAACTGATTCGTGAGCAGCCAGGGAAGAATGGACGCCGCGACCGCGCCGGTACCGATGAGAAAACTCTGCATCGCGAAGCCGGTGGTACGCTGCTCCCAGGTGAGGTTGTCGCCCACGAACGCGCGAAAAGGCTCCATCGAGATGTTGATCGAGGCATCCATGAGCCAGAGTACTCCGGCCGCCACCCACAGCGCCGGGGAGTTCGGCATCCCCAACAACGCCAGCGAGGCGAGAATGGCACCGCCGAGGAAGTAGGGCCGGCGTCGCCCCAAGCGGTTCCAGGTCCGATCGCTGAAATAGCCTACGACCGGTTGGACGAGCAGCCCGGTCACGGGCGCGGCGATCCAGAGGATGGGGATGTTCTCCACCTTTGCGCCCAGCGTTTCGAAGATCCTGCTCACGTTGGCGTTCTGCAGCGCGAATCCGATTTGGATTCCCAGAAATCCGAAACTCATATTCCAGATTTCCCAGAAGCTGAGATGCGGCTTACGGTGCAGGATCACCGTGGCGGCCTGCATGGGACTCTCGGCCATGTCACGCTCAACGGATGGACTGGGAAGCGGAGATTGCATTCGCGTCACCTCGCTGGCCGGATGCGGATTGCTTGTCCCCCGCCGGGGGCCATCGCAATGTGCAGCTGTGTGGTGGACGTCACCGTGCGCCGTGTAATGGTGACGGGCAGGGGATTGTCGTACCAGTTCGCGCCTGGACCGTCGGCGTACACCTCGGCGACGTACTGCTTGCCGGGCGTGAGAAACGACAGCGGGACGTCGAGTGTTCGTGCTGATTCGTCGGTGATGGCGCCCAGATACCAGGACTGGCCGCCGCGCTCGCGCCGCGCGACAGCGACATAGTCGCCGATCCGGCCATCGAGCACGCGAGTGGTATCCCAGTCTACCGCAACGTCGCGGATGAACTGGAATGCCGGCTGCGCGACGTAGTTCTCCGGCAGGTCGGCGGCCATCTGCAGCGGCGAGTACAGCACGACATACAGGGCGAGCTGCTTCGCCAGCGTCGTCCGCGGGCGTGGCTCGTCGAGGCGGCGTGGCCGGCCGGTGCTCCGCTGGAGCATGAGATCGAAGATTCCGGGCGTGAAGTCCATCGGCCCCGCGAGCATGCGCGTGAAGAAGAGAATACTCTCGTGCTCCGGCGGATTGCCGCCGTCGCCGCTCCACGCGTTGTACTCCTGTCCGCGCGAGCCTTCGCGACTCATCATGTTCGGATAGGTACGTCGCTCGCCCGTGTCGTGCATGGGCTCGTGCACGTCCAACATGATGCCGTCACGCGCCGCAAGCTCGATGACGCGCCGGTAATGCTCCACCATCGTTTGCGAATAGTGCGAATCACCCGCGCTGGTCAGGTCCGTCACGTAGCCGGACTTGATCGCATCGAGCCCGAGCGATCGGTACAGTGCGAAGGCGGTATCCATCTGGCGCTCGTAATTTTCGATCCCGCCCGACGTCTCGTTATGAACGATCAGCCGCACGCCCTTCTGCTTTGCGTAGGCCGCGACGGCCGGGAGATCGTAGTCGGGATAGGACTTCGTAAAGGAGAACGCGTCCCGATTCGCGATCCAGTCGCCATCCCAGCCCGTGTTCCATCCTTCGACCAGCACACCGCCAATGCCGTTTGCCGCAGCAAAGTCGATGTACCGGCGCGCGTTGGCCGTCGTTGCCCCGTGCTTGGGCCCCGAGGCCCAGGTCATCGTGCCGATGTGCATGCCCCACCAGATGCCAACGAACTTCATTGGATGGATCCAATCCGTGCTGGCCAGGACGTTCGGCGGATTGAGGTTCAGGCCAAGCAGCGACGGCGCAAGCTCCGTCGCGCGGTCGGCGAGCTGAATCGTTCGCCACGGCGTAACGAACGGCGTGCTGCCACGCACCTTGATTCCGTCGGCGAGTGGGGCGAGGGCGGCGCGAAGCGTGCGGCCCTCCATCCGGGGCCCGGCGAGAAACATTCGCGCGTAGTGCACGAGGTTCGCCTCGTGGATGACCATGAAGGTCCGGCCGTCGCGCATCTCCATCGTCAGCGGAGTCTGTACGCTATCGAGCGTGCTCACTGGCCCTGAAGAGTACAGCTCTTCGGATCGGTCCTTTCTTGGCCAGTTGGAGGGGATCCACCACGCACGGGCGTTGTCGGCGAGCGCAAACTCGGTGAGCTCATTCGAGATCTCGAATGCCGCGAGCCCTGGCTGGGAGGGGAACTCGTACCGGAAGCCGACGCCGTCGTCGAACGAGCGCACTCTGACGGTGAACCGTCGGTTCGGCGGGGCGGTCTCCTCCACTCCGACCGCCAATTCGTTGTAGTGATCGTGCACGCGAGTCACTTCACCCCACGGCTGCGTCCACCATTCATCGTGCGACTGGCGCACGGTGTCTGTGACACGCAGCCCATCGCGCAACGGAACTGCTCCGCGGAATTCACAGCCCAGCAGCGACGGAAGTATCAGCTGGCGCCGATCGCGCTCGAGGCTGTAGTAGAGTCGTCCCTCGGTGACCGTGATCGTGACTTTGTTGCGACCATTCGGCGAGGTGACCGCACTCTGGCCTCGAAGTGGGCTGACCGCCGCCGCAAGCGCGAACGCGGCAAGGCCGCGGACGACGAGCCTCGTTGGAGTAGTCATGGCAGCTATAGTACGGTCCGGCGAGCGCACGGGCCACCGTCAACGCGACGAGCCCCGGCCGCAGATCACCTCCGCGGACCGCCTGGACCACTCTTGGACGTGCTGTTCCACTGCAGAACGATTGATTCCACTTCGACGCCGTAACTGCCGGGAGAGACGGTGACGCCTTCTTCGCGCCGCAGAGAGAGCTGCAACCGCTCCAGGTGGTCGAGCTTCAATCGGTCCGCGGTGCCGCCTCGACCCGCCGCGGGCCCCACCCAATAATTCCACTCGCCGGGAAAGCCTTCCGGCAGCAGAGCGCCACGACTCAGCACAAAGGAGCTGAGCGGCAGCGACTGCTCGCTCCAACCGCTGTCTACCGTCACGGCGGCGCTCCAACTGGTGCCGTCGTCCTCCATCAGCGTGATATGAAGCTGCTGTCGCGCTCCCAAGCCGCGCAATCGCACATGGAGCGCATTCGCGTCTGCGATGTTCGCTCGACGGGCGGCGACACGATCCTTGATGACCAACGAGGCGGTGTAGTCAGCAGGACTCCAGCCGCGCGCGTCCACCGGTCGCTCGAAGTGGAAGATCGGAAGTCCTGTGGCACTGGAGAACTGGACGCGAAAGAGTCCACGTCGTCCCGCGTCTCCGATACGCGTGAACGCCAGCCGCTCGACGTCTGAGCCTGGGCTGAACAGCCGGAGCGGCGTCTGCGGGCTCACGACGTCGAGCGGCCATACCGCGCGGCCATCATAGTCCCAGTCCCACGGCTTGCGGTTTACCCCGGCCGGAAACGTCGTTGTCGACCCACCGCGAAAGAGGGCAATCACGACTTCGTGAGGGCCCTCCTCGAGCGCCGTTGCAGCCACGGTCGCCGCGTACTCATAACCTCCCGCAGCGCGCATCTTGAACCCGCGGTAGAAGCCCCCCACGGCCGGGCGAATGAATAGCGTGGCGGAGTCGGGCGGAGCCGCATCGACGATGCGCGCGCGCAGCTCGGCATCGTGCCCAGCGAGATACGACGGCGCGATCAGCGGCTGGATCGACGGCGGCAACGAGTCACGTGGTGGCGCGTGATATTCGGTGAACCCCAGTTCACCCAGCCGTGACGGAAGGTCCGACTTGTTGACAGGACCGGCCGAGCTGAGGACGTAGACACCTGGTCTCACGACGAATCGACCAGCCGTCGCACGTTCGTCCGAACGGTTCCCCTCGGTGAGCGACTGCACAGTGAACGTTGGGCCGAGGTCAGGCAAGACGACCGTCATGGGCCACGGCCGGCTGATTGCGCGTGTCACGATCTTGTCGGCATTAGGAAGCTCGAATGGATCGCGGACCGGCTCCGCATCGGGATACACCTCGAGACGCCATAGCCCCGGGCGCACTCTGTCGAGGAAGTAGATCCCGTCGCCCTCGTACGTCACGGTGGATGACGAGCCATAGCCCGCGATGCGGCTCAGCGCGGCCGGATCCGGCGGCGTTGCGTGCGTTGATCCCGCATAAAGAAACGCATCGCGCGCGACGAGCTCGCCGAGATTCTCGTCGGCCGAAACGTGGAAATCGCCGAAGCGGGTGTTCAGTGGATACGGACCATACGACTGCATCCTCGGCAGGCGATGCATCGCCTCGGCCGCGATGATGGCGCTCATCGCCTTGCGAGGTGTGTACACGAGATTCAAGTAGTGCGTCTGCCAGCCAAGGTTGCGCGAGGCAGTCGCCAGCATGTCGTAGGCAAACATGGCGGCGAACTGGGTTCCCACCGCGCGGAAGCTCCTGGCCATCGCCGGATACATCGTTCCGGTGCGCAAGTCGGGACTGTCGAACTCGTAGACGATGCGTGGCATGCGGGCGAGCTCGGGGCGCAGCATGTCGGGGAAGGAGTCGACGCCGCGAAGGTAGTTGCCTTGAAGCTCGTGACCCGAGTTCAACCCGGTCGGATACCAGCCGAACGTCACACCCTGCGCCTCGGAGCGGCGGATGGCCTCGCCGATCCTGAAATCTTGGCTCACGTTGTAGAAGACGAGCTTCTTGCAGCCGGTGCTGCGCACGGCTTCCGTGAGAGTATTTATATACGCGATCGAGCCCTGAAGATTCTCCGGGTGATGCCACGGTTCGTTGACCAGCTCGATGAACAGGATCGCCGGCTCGTCCTTGAGGGCGATGCCCGTATAAGGATTTACATGATTCAGAATCTGCCGCAGGTAGTTCACCTGAGCAGCGATCGCGGCGGGATCGGTCCCCATTTTCTCTTTGCCGAAATGCCTGCCAAAGCCGGGCGCCGACGTGTCCCCAAGCGCGTCTGGCCAATTCGAGCCATAGAGCTGGATGGGACTGAATAGCATGTAGATGCCACGCTCGCGCGCGCGGGCGATCAGGTAGTCCTGCAAATCCAAGTGCTCGTTCGCGATCAGGTTGCCGGCGCTGTCAGACGCCTCCCAATCGCCCCAGAACGTCAACCGCAAGCCGTCCCAGCCCATGCGTGCAAACTGCGCCATGTCTTCGTCGATCATCTTCTTGCGATCGGCGTGGACATACCCCGCGGCGCGATAGTCCGAGGCGGTCGGCAGCACATAGTTCGCTCCGAAGAGCGTGACTTCCCGCCGGTCGTCCTGCCATCGGACTACGCCTGCACTGTCGAGATAGACGGCGCGTTTCGCGTGCGAAGCCAGCTGTGCGTCGGCTGAACGGAGCGGCACCAGGCAGCAGACAATGAGCAGCGCTCGTCGACGAGTGCGCATGTTCGCCTTCACCGTGCCGCCGGGACGATTGGCGTCGCGCGCGCTGGCATGACGTGCAGTGTGATGCTCGCCGAGCGGAGGCCGTCGGCGCTCGCGTCCACGCGCACGAACCCGGGTTTCGTCGCCCGCACAATGGCCAATCCGCGGCCGTTGAACGCGCGCCGCTGTCCGGCGCGATAGCCACTCTGGTCCTGCAGATCGGCGTTGTCGAGCGCGAGGAGATCGCCACCGGTCACAGTGACGCGCACGAGGTCGCCGGCGATCGGAACGAGTGTGCCAGCGGCATCGACGATCTCGAAAGCCACATGAGCGACGTCGCCGGGCCGGTCGGCGATGGTGTCGTGGTCCGCGACGAGTCGGATGGCCGTTGGTGCACCCGCGGTTCGCACCTCGTCGTTGCAGACAGCCCCGTCGCGCCGCTTCCCGACCGCGCGCAGCACGCCGGGCTCGTACGGCACGTCCCAAGCAAGATGCAAGTCGTTCGTCGTGGGGTTGACGACCGGAAGCGCGTAGCTGTTCCAGCCGCCCGAAGTGCCCTGCGCGGGAAACTCGAGGCGCTTCTCACCCATGGACCGGCCATTTAGAAAAAGCTCGACGCTGTTACAGTTTGTATACGCCAGCACGGGAATCATCTGGCCATTGCGCCCGCTCCAATTCCAGTGCGGAAAGAGATGCAGCACTGGACGATTCGTCCATTGGCTCTGGTACAGATAGTAGGAGTCCTTGGGATGACCGGTGATGTCGAGTACGCCGGACGGAAATCCTCGGAACGGCCACACGGCTTCGCCCAGGTAGTCGACGCCGGTCCACATGAAATCGCCCGCGAAGTAGTCGTGCACCGCGACCCACTTCCACCGCCGCTCGGCCTGCAGCATTCCCGTCGTATAGTTCGGGTGCACGACTGCGGCGTCGGTGCCGAGCGAGTAGCGCTCGTCGAAGCTCTGAAAGATCGAACCGCTCTCCGTTCCGATCATCCGCCAATCGGGATGGGCGTGGCGGTCCTCGTCGGCGAACAGTTCACGCCGCTCGTGCCAACGGTCGACGTAATTGTAGCCGACGATGTCTTCGGCGCTCAGGAAGGCCAACGTGGCCGGATGCTCATCGGCGGCGATCTGATCATTCCCTGTGGTCACCGGCCGCGTTGGATCCTCTCGGTGGAAGATGTCCACGATCCGACGCAGGATCTGCGCGCCGTTCGGTGCGCTCTGCTCACCGATTTCGTTCCCGGCGCTCCACAGCACGATGGACGCATGGTTCCGATCGCGGTGCACGAAATCCGTCACGTCCTGGGCCGACCAATCCGCGAAGTAGTTGTGATAGCCGCCGGGCACTTTGCCCAACGTCCATTCGTCGAACGCCTCCGCCATGACGAGAAACCCCATTCGATCGCACAAGTCGAGGAACTCGGGCGCAGGCGGATTGTGCGACGTGCGGATGGCGTTGACGCCCATCGAGCGAAGCAACGCGAGGCGACGTTCCCACACGCCTTCCGGCACGGCGGCGCCAAGTCCGCCGGCGTCGTGGTGCAGGTTCACACCGTTCAGCTTGAGGTGACGACCGTTCAGCAGGAAGCCGCGGTCCTTGTCGAATGCAATCGAGCGAATACCGAACGGCGTCGTCACGACGTCGACCGGTTTGGCGCCGTCGAGCACCTCCGTCCGAAGTGCATAGAGGTATGGCTGCGCGACCGACCACAGTCGCGGTGTTGCGACGCCGAGTTGCTGTTCCAACTCCAGTCGCTGCCCCGCAGCCAGTGCAAACGCCGTATCGACCCGCGCCACTTCGCGGCCCCCGTCATCGAGCACGATCGAGCGAAGCGTGCCTCGGCGTGCGGTGGTCCGATCATTCTCGAGCCGGGTGCGCACGACCACATCCGCGCGCGTGGAGTCCGCGCGCGGCGTTGTCACGTATGTGCCCCAGTGCGCCACGTGCAGCGAGTCGGAGAGCGTGAGCCACACGTGGCGATAGATGCCGCTTCCCGAGTACCAGCGGGAGTTCGGTTGGCTCGAGTTGTCGACACGCACCGCCACCACGTTGACCCCGGGCACGACGTGATGAGAGATGTCATATGCAAAGCTGATATAACCGTACGGCCGCTTGCCGAGGTGGACGCCGTTGATCCAGACGTCGCTGTTCATGTACACTCCATCGAACTCCAGGCGTGTCTCGAGGCCACGAGCACTCGCCGGTATGCGGAACGCCTTGCGATACCAGCCGATCCCGCCCGGAAGGAATGCGAACTGTCCGCCGCCGGGAGCATTTTGGCGCATCGTTCCCTCGATGCTCCAGTCGTGAGGCAGGTCCAGGCGGCGCCATGAACGATCGTTGAACGCGGGACGCTCGGCACCCGCCGGATCGCCCAGCGTGAAGCGCCAGTCCGGATCCATCGAGAGACGCTGCCGGCCGGTGGCCTGGGCGGTTGCCCTCACGCCAAGACACAGGATGAACACCGCCCAACGATTCAGACGCATCCTCCGCTTCCTCCCGGTGATCGTCGAGCGGTCATTCTCCCGCGCCGAGAACGCGACGGCTACATTCGCGGTGGCCACCGCTCATCGGGCTTCTCTTCCACGCGGGAGTAACGTCGATGCGAAATCGCCTGTCCGCTGTCACGCTCGTCGTCATGCTGGCGGCCGCATCTCCGGCGACGCCTTGCATCGCGCAAGTCTCCTCGCGAGCAACGGCACGCGACTCCTCATGGGTTCGTCATAGTGCGATCTATGAAGTCTTTGTGCGAGACTTTTCGCGCAGCGGCGATTTCCGAGGTGTGACTCGAGGACTGGACCGGATTCAGGCGGTCGGGGCCAACGTCGTGTGGCTCATGCCAATCTACCCGGTTGGGATAGCCAACCGGAAAGGGACCCTCGGCTCCCCGTACGCCGTGCGCGACTATCTGGCGGTCAATCCGGCGTTCGGCACGGTCGCGGACTTCAAGGCGCTCGTGCGAGCTGTCCACGCACGCGGGATGAAGCTGATCCTGGACTGGGTGCCGAACCATACGGCGTGGGACAACGTCTGGGTCCAGCAACATCCAGCGTTCTATGTTCGCAACGACAGCGGCGGGCTCACCGTGCCGCGCGATGACAAGGGGAACCTGACCGACTGGACCGACGTCGCCCAACTGAACTACAAGAATCCTGAGATGCGACGCGCGATGATCGACGCCATGCGCTATTGGCTAGTGCAGCTTGGCATTGACGGTTTCCGCATGGACGCCGCGGGATTCGTTCCCGACGACTTCTGGCAGGAGGCACTGCCGCAGCTGCGCGCGAGCGTTAAGCGCCCAATCCTGCTGCTCGCCGAGTGGGGCGACGTCAAGATGCACCGGTTCGGATTCGATCTGACGTACGCGTGGGACTCGTACAGCCACCTCAAGGCGGTGTGGGACAGCGTGCCCGCGTCGAGATTCGTGGAGCAGGAACTGGCCGATCTCAAGACGATTCCCCCAGGCGGCATGCGATTGCGGTTCACGACGAATCACGACGAGACGGCATGGGACAATCCGCCGGTCAAACGGTTCGCGAGTGCGGCGGGCGCGCGCGCGGCGTACGTCGCCATGGCGCTGCTGCCCGGCCGGCCATTGATCTACGACGGCCAGGAGGTTGAGAGTCCTCAAAAGCTGCCTCTCTTCGAGCGCGATCCCATCGTCTGGGATCAACCCAACGCGTCCGTCGCGTTGGCGTTTTACAGGCGGATCGAGCAGCTGATCCGCAGCGATCCGGCGTTCGCCTCAGAAAACATCTTGGCAGTCGAGACAAGCGATCCCAGCGAAGTAATCGCCTATCGGCGTGACGGTGCGATCGTGCTGGTCAATGCGCGGCCGCACGAGGTGAAGTTCACCGTGACAGGCGTCGGCGTGAACGGTTTGCGCGACCAGTTGACGCGCCGCATCCAGCGAGGCGACTCGGTCACGCTGCCTGCGTTCGGCGCCGTGGTCCTCGAGCGGAACTAGTCGTGGCGCTGAGCTACTGACGGACCAGGTCGAACACCGCGCTCTCTCTCGGACCTAGCCGGCCCGTGAGGGGCACGTAGCCGAGCAGCTGACCATCGGGACCAACCAACAGCGTCGCGCCGTTTTGCGTGCCGAGCAGACCGTGCGCCGCGTAGCTGCCAGGTGGAATCGCGCCTTTCTCTGAATGCACGGACACTCCGGTAACGGCCGCCGCGCCGAGGTTCGCGACCACGAGCACGGCCTTGTCGCCCGCCCGACGAAGGTACGCGATCACTTCGCTGCCTCCGGCGGTGAGCGGCACTAACCTGCCAGTTGCCACAGCGTCGTTCGACCTCCGCAGACGGATCAACCGGCGATAGAGATTCAGCAGCGAGCTCGGGTCGGCGGCCTCGGAGGCGACGTTGATCGCCTGAGTATCAGGCTGAAGGGTTTCCCACGGTGTTCCGGTCGTGAATCCCGCCGCGTGCCCGGCGCTCCACTGCATCGGAGTTCGGAGTCGCGGGTCCGGCTTGTCGCCCGACATTCCGATCTCCTCGCCATAGTAGACGAAGGGCAGACCGGGCAATGTCAGCAGGAGCGTCGCGGCGATCTTTGCGCGCGCCATGTCGCCGCCCAGCAGTGTCATGACGCGCGTCCCGTCATGGTTGCTCAAGAACGGTGACCATCGGTATGCTGGCAGCGTGTCCTGCAACCGCAGATAGCCCGAGAGCATTCCTCCGATCGAGCCCCTACGAACCGCCGCGACGAGCGAGTCCGCGAGCTCGAATCCGAAGTATGAGGTGAGCTGGTCAGGGTAGTAGGGCAGAACGGCGTCGATGTTTCCCCACGCTTCGCCAACCGTGTACGCTGCCGGCGCAATGCTACTGATGTACGCGGCATATTCGTGCAGGAACGCATGCGTGCCGGGGCAACCCATCAGACAGGTGCCATCCTCGACGAGGTACGGGATGGCGTCGAGCCGAAAGCCGTCCACCCCCATGTCACGCAACCAGAACGCGGCGATCTTTTTCGCTTCCTCACGAACCGCGGGGCTGTGATAGTCCAGATCCGGCATGTCGGTCGAGAAGGGACCGTAGTAGTACTCGTTCCGTAGCGGAGATTTGCGCCACGCGTCGGATCCCCATGGCCCCTTACCGAGCGGCGCGGGTGCGAATCGGTACCATGCGCGGAACGGCGACGTTGTATCCCGAAGCGCTGCCTGAAAGTGCGGATGCTCGCTCGAGGTATGATTGAGCACCATGTCCACGAGAATGGCGATCCCGCGCCGATGCGCCTCAGTAACGAGTTGCTTGAAATCGTCGTTGGTGCCGTAGGCGGGCTCGACGCGATAGTAGTCGCTGACGTCATACCCGTGGTAGCTGGGGGATGCGGCAACCGGCATGAGCCAGATGCACGACGCGCCGAGGCTCCCTGACGACGCAGGGTTGCCGTCGTTGATGTAGTCGAGTTTCTGGATCAATCCCTTGAGATCGCCGACGCCGTCGCCGTTGCTGTCGTAGAACGACCGGACGAAGACTTCGTAGCAGGTACCTCCTCGAGTCCACGCCGCTACGCTCCCCGCCGAAGGCGCGGCGCTCGGTGCGCGAGGTGGGGTCCGGGCTGTGCATGCCGCCAGTGTGGTGAGGGCAGCGAACGCAAGGGATCGGGTCATGCGAGTATTCTCATAGGCGCGTCGCGACGTCGATCGCGACCGCGGAAGTCGGGTCGAGCTGAAGTTGCACGGTTCCGGACGCGTCCACCACCAACCGAGTTCCAATGCAACCGGTCGCACCCGGTCCGCCTGTGAGGAGGTCGCAGTACACACCGGGTGCGAGGCCCGACCTCACTGAAGCAGTCAAAGACGTGGACTCGCCGTTGATGGCGACGAAGCCCTTATCGCCGCGCGAGAAGGCAATGGCGTTGGCGCCGTCGTCCCACCAGTGATTCAAGTCGGTGCCGGCGACGAGGCGCCGAAACGCCACCATGGTCCGGATCGCCGGATCTCGATGCTCGCACACCCACTGACCGATCGCCGCGGTCTCGAAGCTCGACGCGCAGGTGACGTCGTTGGTGTGGCCCTCGGCATCCGACGGCGGACCCATCGAGTTGCCAATCGGACACGCGAAGACGTAGCTCGACAGGACGGAGGGGAAGCCGTACGGTTGCGCGAGCATCCACACGTTCGCGATGCGGAAGACATTTCCGTCTCGGTAGCTCAAGCCACATTGATGCTGGGTGTCGTGGTTCTGCAAAAAGACCACCGCCTTGTCGGACGGCATGAGCCCCCACGCGGACGGCGAAAACTGACTTCCCGGCGGACCGTCGGGATTCAGCTGTGAGATATGCTGCCCGCCGATGTGTCGGAACTTGTCGCCGACGCCGACGAATATGAATTCTGTGATGTCCGCCGCGCCGCCGGATCGGTACGCCTCGCCGAAGAAATCACGTGGTCCCAGCGCTTCACCTGGCCCGGAGCTCACCTCGAGAAAGTAGTACGGAACCGGGCGGCCTTCGGCTGTCATTGTGGAATCGACGATCGCGAGAATGTCGTCGAGCTCCACTTGTTGAATGTGTTTCGCGGCGTCGATGCGAAAGCCGGCGACGCCGAGCCGCGCGAGCATGATCAAATACCCGGCGATCTTCTGCCTGACCGACGCGAGGCCGGTGTTGAGATCGGGGAGCGACAACAGCTCACAGTCTTGAACGTTGGCGGCGTTCCCGTAATCGTTGACGATGCACCCTGGATGGAAATCGGACGGAGCGAACAGGCCCGGATAGTTGTACTTCGTGTAACTCGTGCCGTTGCTCCCGATGCCCGGACTGGGGGAGTTGGTCATGTGGTTGATCACGGCGTCCACATAAATGCCGACTCCCGCTGCCTTGCACCGCTGCACCATGTCCGCGAACTCGGCACCCGTTCCCGATCGGCTGCGCGCGATGCTGTAGCTCACCGGCTGGTAGCGCTCACTCCAGTCGAAGCTTGGCGTGATGCTGTGCTCTTGCGGCGGCGAGACCTGCACAGCGGCAAAACCCGCCGGCCCGAGATTCTGCTCGCACTCGTTCGCGATGTCCCGCCATTTCCATTCGAAGAGATGAACGAACACGTCGCCAGCCGCCATGTGCCCGCTGGCGCGATACGTTTGCGCGAGCGTCGGCCGTTCTGCGGCTTGCTGGCCTATGATCGGCGGGCCAGCCGGCGAACCGCCGCAACTCGTCGTGAGCAGCAGGAGCGCGGCGACGATGCGGGTTCCAGGCGCCGGCGTCACGCTCGGTCCGGCATACATACGCAGCGATCCGCCGCCCGAAGACGACGGATCGCGTGCACGACCACGGCTGCTGCCTTTGCGCTCAGTATCCCGGATTCTGCTTGAGCTTCGGGTTTGCCACGAGCTCGGTCGCCGGAATCGGGAAGATGTTCAGGTGAGCATCGGTTGCCGACCCGGCTGCGGTGCCGCCTTTCCACGACCAGATGTAGCCTCCGCCCGTGAACAGGCCAAACCGAACGAGATCTGTCCGCCGGTGAGCTTCCCAGAGCAGCTCGCGACCGCGCTCGTCGAGGATGAACTGCAAGTTGAGCTGGGCTGCGGTGATGTTGCCACTCGTGTTCCCATAGGCGCGCTGCCGGAGAGCGTTCACGTAGGTCAACGCCTGCCCGAGGTCGCCGCTGCCGCGCACGGCTGCTTCCGCGTAGATCAGGTACGCTTCGCCGAGGCGGAACATGGGGAAATCGGTGTCGACGAATCCGGGGTTCGATCCTGGTTTGCCGTCCGAGGTCACGTTCTGGAACTTCGGGGCGAGGTACCCGGCGCCGAAGTCGGAAATGCTGCCGACGGCGAGCGTCTGGCCGGACGTGAAGATGAACGAAGCCCGCTTATCGTTCGACACATCGTAGCGCTGATAGGCTTGCGGCTTGAGGCGGTTCCCGTACCAGCAGCCGTCGACGCCCATGACGGCGTTGCCGAGCGAATTCCCGCACGAGGCGTGAATGATGAAATTCACGCCGCCATACGTCTGCGTGTGCAGTCCGTCCTGCGTGATGGCGAAAATGATCTCGGGCGACGTGTTGTTGTCCGCCTGGAACATGTGGCGGAAGTTGGGATCGAGGCTATATGCGCCAGAGTTGATGACGGCTTGGGCGGCAGCCGCTGCCTGAGCGTACGCTGGTGTGCCGGTGTAAACACCGGCGTTCAGGTAGACCTCCGCGAGCAGCATGTTCGCGGCAGGACCGGTCGCGCGACCGTAGGTGGCTGCGCCGGGCGCAGGCAACTGCGGCTGAATCTCCGTGAGTTCTTTCACGATGAACGCGTAAATTGCCGCGCGCGTGCTCTGGGTGGGCGGCGCTCCGCCGACGGCGTCGGCCTCGGTCACGAGCGGGATGTCACCGAACAAGTCGATCCCGTGCCAGTAGCTGAGGGCGCGAAGGAATCGCGCTTCGGCGCGGTACTGTTGGATGGTGGTCTTGAGCGCGCCGGTCACGCCACGCGCGGCGAGCGCGTCGTCCGTGGTCTGACGCAGGAATTCGTTGGCCAGGGCCGCTTGGAAGAAGACTCTGTAATACATGGACTGCGGGAACACGTTGAACGCGTTCCAGGTCTGCTTGTTCATGTCGGGGATGCCGATATCGCCCCAAGCCAGCACGGCTTCGTCGGTCGGCAACTCCTCCATTTCCCAGTAGAGCCGCAAGTATTGGGAGAACCCACCGTCGATGCCTTGAATGTCGGTGTTCCCGTCGCCGGATGCTTCCCCGCCAACGGCGAGCCCCGCATACAGCTTCGCAAGGAACTTCTGGTACGAGGTTGGATCGTTGAAAATGTTGGCGCTGGTGACGGTGCTCACCGGCTGGACGGTCGTATCGGTGCAGGAAGTCGCGGCCACGAACAGAAGGGCGGCGGAACTAGCGAACACCGTGCACGTTCTGGCGTTCATGTTTGTGTACCTTCGCGAAGGGGAGAGTTCGGAGCCACTTGCTAGAACCGGATGCTCATGCCGCCGGTCCAGGTACGTGCGCGCGGATAAATGTTGTTGTCGATGCCGTTCAGCCCTGCTGTCGGGTCTACGCCGCTATATCCGGTGATGGTAAACGCGTTCTGCAACGCGCCATACAGGCGCAGCGGTTGGCCACGATACCGAAACGCATAGCCGAGGGTGACGTTGTCCATCCGTAAGAATGACCCATCCTCGACATAATAATTCGATTGATACTGCGGCTGTGTAAACCCAGTCGTCAGCACCGACGTGTGCAGGTTGTACGGCGAGCCACGTGTGACTTCCGCGTAACTCCCCAGATTAGAAGCCACATTGTTGTACACATAGTTCCCGAGCCACGCCCGCAGCGTGAAGCCCGCGTCCCACCTGCCATACGTCAGGGCCGACGTGTGTCCCAAAATCCACTTCGGCGCGGGGTCGTGGAACGGCTCGGGGATGGAGTCGGAGTACTTGCCCTGGATCGGTTTTCCGCTCGCGTCGTATGTCTGCTTGAAGACGTAGAACGAGTTGATGGGCTCGCCGGGCTGCAGCACCTCGATCGTCGTGCCGACACCGCCCGCGATCCCGCCGGTCAGGATCTTCTGTGCGCCACCGCCCGACGGATTGATGCTCGTCAGCTGGTTGGAGTTATGGGCCGCGTTGAAGTTGGTCGTCCAGCTGAGGCCAGTGCGCCCGCCATCGATCACACGGGCATCGAGCGCGACCTCGACCCCCGAGTTCTTCATGCTGCCGATGTTGGTCGTCAGGAAGTTCGAGAAATTGCTTCCGGCGGCGACGGGTACTGTGAAAATGAGATCGCTCGTACTCTTGTTGTACCAGTCGATCGAACCGCTGATTCGTTGATCGTGGAAGCCCCAATCGAGGCCGAGGTCGTAGGACTTGGTCTGTTCCCACTTGATATTCGGGTCGACCGCGGCCGGGCGGATGGTGCTCACGAACGTATTGCCGAACTGCACCTGCGACTGGGCGTCGCCCAACGTGTAGGCAGCGTACTGCTGATAGTTCGCAAACTGCTGGTTGCCCGTGATGCCCCACGACGCCCGCACCTTCAGGTCGGAGATCGACGAGTGGCTGCTCATGAACGGCTCCTGCGACACGCGCCAGGCGACCGCGACTGCCGGAAAGTTGCCCCACGCATTATCGGGTCCGAATCGCGACGAGCCGTCGCGGCGCACGCTGACTGACGCCAAATAGCGGTCGTTCAGGTTGTAGTTGAGCCGCCCGAAGAACGAGATCAGCTTGCTGTCCTGGATGTTCAGCGTGTTCTGGACAGTTTGCGCCGCCGCAATTCCGTTGCTGCCGAGGAGACTGGTGCTGAGGTTCGACTCGTTGAGCGACGGATATTCGCCGTGGGATTTCGAATAGGAATAGCCGCCGGTCAGATCGACGCTTCCCGGCAGAACGTCGAGGGATGACACATAGTTCAGATACGTCTCGAGCGTCGGGTTCAATAGGCTGGGATTCGTCGTGAACAGGCTGCCGCCGGTCCCCGTCTTCAATTGTGCGTGGAGCGCCCTCGGATTGAAGGTGGATCGGTCCACCTCGGTGAGGTCGTAGCCCAGGTTGGCGTTGGCGGTCAATGCCTCGAGGAAAGGCATCCGATAACTGGCCTGCATGTTACCGATGGTCCGATACGTCGTGCCTTTGTCGGTCGCCAACCCGAGGATTTCCGCCGGGTTGTCAGCCGATTGCAGGCTGTTCCCCGGCCAGTTGTAGAAGCCGGTCGTGCTGGTCGGGTCGGTCACCGGCTGAGTCGGCCCCATCTGAGCGGCGTTGGACAGCACGCCGCTTGGCGCGAACTGATCGAGCGAGCGCGATCCGCGCAGATTGGTGTTCACGTCGAGGTGATCACTGAACAAGCGTTGTGAGTAGTTCAGGCCCACGCTGACTCGCTCAGTGCTGCTCGACTTGATGATCCCGTTCTGATTGAGATAGCCGAGCGATAGCCGGTAGGCGTTACTCGGGCCGGCTCCCGACACCGAGACATTGTGGTCCTGGCCGATGCCTGTGCGGTCAACCTGGGAGAACCAATCCGTGTTGGCGCTCTGGAGCTGAGAGGCGTTCTGCGGCGCGTACTGCTTGACGGCCGCCGCGAACTGCGCCGCGTTGAGCATCGAAGGAAGCCTAGTCACCTGCGACGCCGACACGCTGCTCGTGTAGTCGACTTGCGTCGCCCCCGGCCGGCCGGATTTCGTCTGGATGAGTACGACGCCGTTGGCAGCGTTTGCTCCATAGATCGACGCAGCCTCGCCGCCTTTGAGCACCGTGATGCTTTCGATGTCGTTCGGGTTCAGAAAATTCAGGGGATCGCGCCCGCTGGTCGCGATCCCGCCCCCAGTGCCGATCGGCAAGCCGTCGACGACATAGAGCGGGTCGCTGCTCGCGTTGATCGACGTCGCGCCGCGGATCCGAATGGACATGCCGCCGCCCGGCTCGTTGTTATCGATCACCTGCACGCCCGCGACCTTGCTCTCGATGAGTTGCTCGGGGCTGACGATGCGCCCCGTATTGAACTCGTCTGATGAAACCTTGGTCACGGCGCCGGTTACGCTGCCGGCCCGCTGCGTCCCATATCCGGTCGAGACCATTTCGGAGAGCGTCACCGCCACCGCAGTCATGGCGACGTCGACGACGACCGTCTGACCGGGGGCGACCGTTGCCGCTCGCTTCACCGGTGCGTAACCCAACACCCTCGCCCGAAGCGTGTCGCTCCCAGCGAAGACCCCTGTCATCAGGTACGCGCCATCCTCGCGCGTGAACACGCTTCGATTTCGGAACGTGACCAACACCCCGGCCAGGCCTTGCTGAGTATTATCGGCGGTGATGCGTCCGCGAATCGTACCGGTTGCCTGCGCGCAAACCGGCGCAGTAACAACGGCCACCATGAACGCGCCGAGAACCAAATTGAGTCTTCTCATACGGAGTCCACTGGGTTGTGGGGCACACCGGCCCCTGGATAGCGGCACGCTGAGCCGCGATGCGGTCACCCGAGCCTTCGTGTCGGAACGGTCTAAGGGGAGGTACGTCGCGTTTTTGCGCGACGCGATTAATCGGAATGGCGGCCCCTAGTATGTCAATACCTCGGTTAAAGGTTTAGCGTCGAAAATATCGGGGCGCATTGTTCCAGCTGGTGCGCCGTCGCGAGGCGCAGCGCGAGGCTACCTTTTCGTTCATGGTTTCACTCCTCGATATCATCGGTCCCGTCATGGTCGGGCCGTCGAGCTCACACACCGCCGGCGCGTGCCGACTCGGTCTGTTGGCTCGCGGTCTCGTGGGCGGAACGCCGGAGCGCGCCACGATCGAGCTGCACGGTTCCTTTGCGCGAACGGGTGAAGGACACGGAACCGACAAAGCGATCGTCGCCGGCCTGATGGGGTTTCGTCCCGACGACGATCGCATCCGTACGGCGCTCGAGATCGCGGAGCATGAAGGACTCGACTACAAATTCGAGAAGACGACGCTCGATGAAGAGGCGCATCCGAACAGTGTGCGCATCACGCTCGAGCGTGGTGACGTGTCCGCCGTCATGACGGGTTCGTCGCTCGGCGCGGGCCGCGTGCTGGTGAATGAGATCGACGGATTTCCCGTCGAGGTCTCGGGCAACTATCACACAATCGTGCTCGTGGCCGAAGACATTCCCGGTTCGATCGCGAAGATCGCGTCGCTCCTGGCGGACGATGGCTTGAACATCGCCACGCTGCGTCTCACGCGTCAGAAGCGCGGCGGCGATGCGTTCATGGTCATCGAGCTCGACGACTATCCCGACGAAGTCGTTCGCGACCACATTCGATCGCTCCCCTGGGTGCGCTGGGCGTTCCGTCTCGACAAGGTGTCGGCGTAGAGATGTATCGCTCCCTCGCAGCAGCCGTTCGCGATGCCGAAGCTCGCGGCATTTCGCTCTCGCAACTGGCGTTGGAGACAGAATCCGAAGATCAAGGCCGACCGGTCGGTGAAATCCGTGACGTGCTCGCGCGCGCCCTCTACGTGATGCAAGGCGCCGTTCAGCAAGGACTCACGGGCGACCTACGATCGGCGTCCGGCTTGGTCGGCGGCGACGCGGCAAAGCTCGTGAACGGCCCGCCGGGACCGCTCGCTGGGACACCGTTTCGCGACATTCTCGCGCGGGCGCTTGCCGTGCAAGAGGTGAATGCGGCGATGGGCGTGATCGTTGCCGCTCCGACGGCCGGTGGAGCGGGCGTTCTTCCCGCGGTCCTCACTGGTCTCGCCGCGGCGCGCGGACTCTCCGATGACAAACTGGTCGACGCGCTCGCCACCGCCGGGTTGATCGGAGCCGTCGTGGCCGATCGGGCGTCACTCTCCGGTGCCGAAGGTGGATGTCAGGCCGAGACCGGGGCGGCGGCGGGTATGGCCGCGGGCGCGGCAACGGAGATGCTCGGCGGATCACCAACGCAGGTGTCGCACGCCGTCGCGCTCGCACAGCAAGGCACGCTCGGACTCGTCTGCGATCCACTCGGCGGACTGGTCGAGTTGCCATGCGTGTTCAGGAACGCGACCGGTGCCGCGATCGCGCTGGCCGCGATCGAGATGGCGCTGGCCGGCATCACCTTCGCGATTCCAGCCGACGAGGTGATCGACACGATGGGCGATATCGGCCGCGAGATGGACGTTCGATACCGTGAAACCGCCGGCGGTGGTCTCGCGGCAACGCCAACGGGCAGGAAGTTGGCAAGGGAGCGCTTGGTCCAGATCAAACGGGGTTGAACGGCCCCCAGCAACCGGCAAGCGGCAACCAGCAAAGCCTCGACAACATCGCGCGCCGCCGTAGCTTAGCAGATACTGAAACGTCCCACCGTCTGATTCGTACGATCTACAGCACCCCACGAAAAGGATTCGCGATGGTGACCAAGGAAGACATTGAACGGTTCCTCGATCGGCTGTCAGCCGATGAGGGAGGCAGCTATTCGGAAGTGGAGCCGGGCCTCTGGATCGCGCGTCCCAGCGGAGAGCTCGACTTCAGCGTCGTCGTTCACTATTCACCACCGGTCGTGCTGCTCCGCGTCAAAGTCATGACGCTGCCCACCAACACCGAGGCACTCGCCACGCTCAGCCGGCGATTGCTCGAGCTCAACGCGACCGATCTCGTGCACGGATCGTACGGAATCGAGAACGACTCCATCGTCATGACCGAGGCGCTCGAGCTTTCGCATCTCGACTACGAAGAGTTCCAGGCGGCCTACGAGAGCATCACCGTCGCGCTCGCGTCGCATCTGCGTGAGCTCGGCTCGTACCGCGAGGCACACTAAACCATGGGCATATTCGATAGGCTTTCGAGCCTGCTGCGGTCGAACATCAACGACCTGATCTCTCGGGCGGAAGATCCCGAGAAGATGCTCAACCAGATCCTCGTCGACATGCGAGGACAGCTCGCCAAGGCGAAGCAGCAAGTGGCGACCGCGATCGCGGACGAGAAGCGTCTGCGCGATCAGGCCGACGCGGAATTTCGGCAAGTGCACGACTGGGAGCAGAAGGCGATGCTCGCGGTCAAAGAGAATCGCGACGACCTCGCCAAGCAGGCGCTCATGCGTCAGGGTGAGCATCTCTCCGCCGGCCAGCAGCTCGAGCAAACGTGGGAACAACACCGCGCTGAAACCGAGAAGCTCAAGAATTCGCTGCGCGATCTCAACGACAAGATCGAAGAGGCCAAGCGAAAGAAGAATCTGCTCGTCGCGCGCCAACGCCGAGCACAGGCGCAGAAGCGCATCCACGAGACGATGTCGTCGCTGTCCGAGAAATCGGCGTTCGAGGCGTTCGCTCGCATGGAAGAGCGCATCGAGAACAGCGAGCGACAGCTCAAGGCGTCCGTCGAGATCGAAGAGGAGTTCACCGGCGACCGGCTCGTGCAGGATTTCAAGCAGCTCGAGAAAGGCGCTGCGGCCGGTAGCGTGGACGTACAGCTTCTCGCGCTCAAGCAGAAGATGGGTATGCTCCCCGCTGGGTCCGAGAACAAACAGCTCGGTGCGGGCCGCGCCGATGAGGAAACCGTTCCCGCCGAAATCGACGAATCCAGCGACAAGAAGAACCATTGAGCTCTGAGGCACCCCGGGCGCGATTCAAGTTCGCGCCAATGTTGACGGCGACGGTCCTGACAGTCCTGCTCCTCTGGCTGTTCAAGACCGTCGCCCAGGTCTTCGTGCTGCTCATGCTCGGCGTGCTGATCTCGCTGTTCTGGGGAGCAGTGGCCGACTGGATCGAACGGCACACCCGCGCTCCGGAGCGTCTCGCGCTGACCGCCGCCATCCTCGGATCGGTCGGCGCGCTCGTGCTGCTCGTGTGGATCCTGGCGCCGCCGGTCATCGAGCAAACTCGTAAGCTCATCGATCAGCTCCCGACGTTCATCACGTCGTGGGAGGCGGGCATCGACACGCTAGCGAGCAAGATCCCCGCGCTCGGCGAAATGCTCGGACCCCAGAAAGAGCATCGCACGCTCACCGCGATCTATGGACAGTTGAGCGGCGTCTTCGGAAGCATCCCGACGAAGTTGTTCGAGATGGTTCACGCGGCGATCAACATCTTCGCCGTCGGCGTGATGGGGATTTATCTCTCGGTGCACCCGGCGCTCTACCGCGAGTGGCTGATCGCGTTGTTCCCGCCGATTCACCGCGACTTGGTTCGCGACGTGCTGACCGACCTCGCCGATTCATTGCGGGCGTACATCGTCGGCCAATTGCTGACGATGACGTTCCTCGGGGCGATCACTGCGCTCGGACTGTACGTGCTCAACGTTCCGTTCTGGGGCGTGTTTGGCATCTTCACCGGTCTCGTCGCGATCGTTCCATTCTTCGGCACGCTGCTCTCCACGACGCTGCCCGCGCTGTTCGTGCTCACCGGCAATGGCTACCTGGGATTCAGTCCGCTCGGCCACGCGCTGTTGGTCGTTGGGCTCGGGGTGGTCGTGCACTTGATCGAGGGCAACATCGTTTCGCCGCTCGTGATGTCGAAGAAGGTCGATCTCCCGCCGGTGCTGACGATCATGGCCGTGCTCGTGATTGGTCAGCTGCTCGGCGGCTTGGGCCTCATCGTCGCGCTGCCCACGCTCGCCGCGCTCATGGTCATCGTTCGGCGCATTCTCATCACGCGCATCTACGAAGGCCAGGGCTTCCGCCGCACGACGCGCGAGCGTCCGCTGACGCTGCGCGTCCCCGTGCCAGGCGGCGGCGTCATCGCCGCACCGGGTCCGCCGATCGACATCGTGACAGCCTCCGAGCGGATGGGGCGCACCAAGAGCGCCTAAGGCGCCGAACGGTCATCCTTCGTCGCTGCGCTCCTGAGAATGACAAGTGCGCACGTTGCGATGATGCACGCAGCCGAATGATGGCATAGTGAGCGGCGCGCGATGGTATCGATCGGGATGATCGCTGCCCTCGAGCTCCGCAACGTGACGAAGCGCTTTGTCGCAGGCTGGGGCTCATGCGTGGCGTCGGCCGATGTGTTGCGTGGAGTCAGCGTCGCGGTCGCAGCGGGCGAGTCGCTCGCGCTCGCCGGGCCGAGCGGAGTCGGCAAGTCGACATTGCTGCTGTGCGCGGCGGGGCTTCTCGGTCACGACGGCGGCGAGGTGCGATGGTTCGGTGACTCTGCGCGATCAGTCGCGGCCCGCCACGCCCACTACTGGTGCGCTCCGGCAGACTTGCTCCGTCCGCCCCCGGGCGACAAGCCCGGCATCCACTTGCTCGATCTCGCGCTCGACGC
>DASVYG010000158.1:0-120283 GCA_036392315.1 Gemmatimonadaceae bacterium | reverse complement strand
GGTGACGGATCCGTGTCCGGCGATGCACGTCGCGCAGCACGCGCGTTCGTTTCCACTGGTCGTCGGGGGCCCATCGTCTGGCACGAGAAGAAAGTCGGTTGGACGCAGCATTCTGTTGCGTGGCCGACACAGCACGATCCTCTGGCCGCGTTGCGCGGTGTGCACGAACTTCCTCGCTTGCTGTCTATATATATAAGACGCCACGGATGCCAAAATGCTCACATGCCAGCGTCATGTTCGCGTCATGCGCGAACGATCCTTCAGCCGAGTTATCAGTAAATGCTCATGCGGCGCGGTTAAATGCGCGCGACGGCCGCCGAGGATCAACGCTGAGTCGGTTCATGCGCGGCTGGCGACCCATCCGTTCATCAGGGGGTCATAACGATGGCGAGTAGCCGGATCCTCGTGCTCGGTGCGACCGGCGGTACCGGTCGCCAAGTAGTCTCGCAGGCGCTGCAGATGGGCCACGAGGTCACGGTCTTTGTTCGCAGCCCCGAGCGATTGCGCATGAGATCGGAGGGCTTGCGCGTCGTCGTGGGGAATGTCATTGAAGACATCGACGCGCTCGACGCGGCGGTCCGCAGTCAGGACGCCGTCATCAGCGCGCTGGGCGTTGGTAATTCTCTCAAGGCCAACGGACTGATCGCGCAGAGCATCCCGGCAATCGTGCGAGCGATGAAGAGTGAAGGCGTCCGTCGCCTGATCTTCACGTCGGCGTTTGGCGCTGGTGAGACGATGCGAGACCTTCCGCTCGTGCCGCGACTCATGATTCGATACGTGCTCAAGGATCTTTACTCCGACAAGAACATCGGCGAGGCCGAACTGCACCGGACCGCCCATGACCTCGATTGGACGCTCGTGTATCCGGTCACGCTCACGAACGGGCCTGGAACTGGACGCTATCGCGCGGGTGAGCGACTCCGTCTTCGTGGCGTGCCGAGAATTTCTCGAGCCGACGTCGCTGCCTTCTTGCTGTCGCAAGTGGAGGACGCCACGTACGTGAGGCGAGGCGTGCTGGTGAGCTCGTGAGCGGCCGCCGCTCGACGGCCATGCGCCCTGACACAAACATTCACCCATGACCGAACTCACCATCCGACCGATCAGCGCCGGCGATCGTGCTGCCTGGGAGCCGCTGTGGGCAGCGTACCTCGCGTTCTACCAAACGACCGTCGCGCCCGACGTCACCGAGTTCACATGGACGCGGCTGACGAGCGACGGCGGCGTTTCCGGATTACTCGCGATTGCACCCGACGGACGCGCGGTCGGATTCGTTCATTTCATCTTTCACTCGACGACGTGGAGCCGCGGCGGCACTTCCTATCTCGAGGATCTCTTCGTCGTGCCCGATGCGCGAGGACAGCGCGTCGGGCGCCGACTCATCGCCGCAGTGGCCGATGCGGCGAAGGAGCGCGGCGCGGCGTCGCTGTACTGGCAAACCGAGGAGTTCAACGCGACGGCGCGACGCCTCTACGAGCGCGTCGCCAAGCGCTCTCCGTTCATTCGCTACCAGATCGACCTGTAGACGCGGCCACGCCCAGCGCGCCGATGTTCTCGATCACCGAATCGATCAGCCCGTAGCGCTGCGCCTCCGCGGCCGAGAACCAGTGGTCGCGCTCGAACTCGCGCTCGATTCGCTCGAGCGGCTGGCCGGTGTGTTTGCCGAGCAACTCGAACAGCTTCGCGCGGCCGTAGACGATCTCCTTCGCTTGAATCTCGATGTCCGAGGCGCTGCCGCCGCCGCCCGACTGTGACGGCTGGTGCATCATGATTCTCGCATGCGGCAGCGCGGCGCGACGGCCCTTCTTGCCCGCGGCGAGAAGGAAACATCCCATGCTTGCCGCCATCCCAACGCACGTCGTGCAGACCGGCGACGTGAGGTGTTGCATCGTGTCGTAGATCGCGAGTCCCGCTTGGACCACACCGCCCGGCGAATTGATGTAGAGCTGAATGTCCCTTCCCGGTGCGTCGGCCTCGAGAAACAGGAGCTGCGCGATCAATATGTTGGCGACGTCGTCGTCGACCGCGGACCCGAGAAACACGATGCGGTCCATGAGCAGCCGCGAAAAGATGTCGTAGCTCCGCTCGCCGGTCGGCGAGCGTTCGATGATGTAAGGAATGTGAAGCGTCGACACGATGACCTCAGAGAGTGCGGTTGTCGCGGAGGGCCGCGGCGAGCGCGCGAGCCAAGGCGCCGGCCGCTTCCTGGGACCGATTGGCTTCGTGCGCGGTGGGAACGATGCACCACGCGTTGCCGGGAAGCGCGATCATCAGCGCCGGCTCGGTCGCCCGCGGCAACCTCGCCGCGGGAGCGATGCCGGGCAGCGGCCGAATTGCCTGCGAGCCGGCGACGGCCAGCGCGGTCGGCGTGCGTATGGCGTGTCGAGCCCGGGCGTCGGCAACGCGTGCAGCCAAGAAGCCAAGCAGCGCCGGTGCACTCGCGTTGCGGATCTGCGATCGTGCTTCGGCGAGCGTCACGAGTCCGAGATATCCGGCGAGTCGAGCCCCGGCAACCTGCCACAGATGGTGAATGTCGTAGCGCGCCGCGGCCGTTCGTCCGTCCGGCGGATCGATGATGTCTTTTCGACGATAGTAATGCACCGTGTTGACGGTGAAGTCGGCCGCGATCGCCGGATCCAACTCCAGTTCCGCGATGCAGTCGCGTAGCAGTCGGACGAGATCCTCGGCGCTCAGCGGCGTGGTCGAATCGGGAACCGCACGCGCGCACCATCCGTTGAGCTCGTTCAACGCGCGCTGCTCGGCGTCTCGACGGGACGAACTCCCATCGGCACTGAGCGTGGCAGACGCTTGCACGCGGCGTCTCGTTCGAGGTCGGCTCGCACGCATCGTCGGCTCGGCTAGGGACGCGGCGCGGGACGGGGCGGTGCGATGCGCTCGACGGACGCCGGCGCGTCAATGTCAGCGAGCGCCGCTTCGGTACCGATGACGAGCCGAAGTCGGATCACGGTCGCTTCGGACTCGAGGGGGCCGAGCGAGATCGGCACGAACTGTTGATCCGAGTGGCCAGTGAGGCCTGTGCCTGCGGCACGTTCTATCGCGTCGTCGACATGTTCGTTGTACGACGGCGACGGCGCATCGAGCGTGCGATAGGCCGACGGAATCGGGGGCGAGTACGGATAGCGAGACGGAGGCCGCGGCACGTCTCGTCCGCTCGGCGGTAGTGGTCTGTCCGGGAAGGACAGGACCGGCGCGTCATGGTGCCGCGCCGTTCGCGGCAACTCGCGACGGAAACGAGCCTCGATGAGCCCGAGGGCCGGATTATCGCGACCTCCATCCGGGCCGAAGACCGACTCGTTGCCTTCGGCGACGACCGTGAAGCGTCCGTCCTCGCCGGCGTTGATCGGCCGCTCGAGCTCTGTCGTTCCCCACGGTTCGAGAACGAGACCGCCCGCTGTGACGCATCGCCCGTCGACGTCGAGCTGAACGACGCAATAGAGCGGTCCGAAATTTCGCAAGCGCAGTCGATACACCTGACCCGGCCGAGCCAACACGTGGCCCGATTCGCGTTCGTCCAATCGTCCGCCGCCGTGTGCGACCACATCCACGGCGAAGTCACCGACACGCATCGATCCCTCCTCGAGGCGACCATCGCGGAAACGCGGAGTGGTCCGCGCATTCCACGACACACGCAATCCAGGAAGTAGTCTACAAATGGTGCTACAATGGTGTCAATAGGCTCAAGCGACCCGGATTGCACGCGTTCTCGCAGCGATCGTCGCCGCGATGCGCTCGGCATCGCGACCAACGCCGTGGATCATCGTCGACGAGAACGCGTAGAGGAAGTGCAGGCCCACGAAAAAGAGCCCCGGCTCGCTCGCGACCACTCCGCCGTCATGGACCGGCCCGCCAGATTCGGCGAACACGGGAAGGTCTATCCAGGAAAATCCGGGATGGAAGCCGGTGCACCAGATGACGTTCGTGACGTCGAGCGTTTGCTCATCCTCGAGCACGGGCAATCCGTTGCGCACGCCGGCAACTCTCGCCACGCGCTGGACGCCGGCCTTCGCCAGGTCGCGAGACTTGACGCGAATCAGCGGCGCGCCTTTGGCCAATGCCCTCGGCCGGGCTTTCCGTCCCATGGGCGTCTTTATCGTCAGCACGCGGTGGAAGACGACGCGGAAGAAGAATGGAGCGAGAACCAATCGCGCCGCGAGTCCACTGATGCGAAAGGGGACTTCTCCCGTTCCTCGACCCGCCATCCACGTCGCGTGCGACCGCGCGACCTCGATAGCGATCTCCGCTCCTGAGTTCCCCGCACCGGCGATGAGCACTCCGCCCTCGCGAAGCTGCGACGGGTTTCGATACTCGCTCGAGTGCAGTTGGACGATCGCCGGATCGAGCTTCGACGCGAACGACGGTACGCGCGGGCTTTGGAAGTCGGCCATGGCCACGACCACATTCCTCGCCTCGAAGCGGCGGTCGCCGGTCGTCACGACGAACTTGTCTCCTCGTCTCGACACGCGATCGACCTTCACGCCGGTTCGGACCGGCAGCTTGAATTTCGCCGCGTACGCCTCGAGGTACGCGGCCATCTCGTCTTTCGTCGGGAACGAGTGCGCCGGCGCTGGAAACGGCATTCCGGCAAGCGAGTCGAACCGCGCCGGAGTGAACAGGCGAAGCGAATCCCATCGACCTCGCCATGAGTCGCCGACTCGTTCGTTCGCCTCGAGGATCAAGAACGGCAAGCCTCGACGCTGCAGGTGATATCCCACCGACAACCCCGCTTGACCGCCCCCGATGACTATTGTGTCGACACGTTCTGGTTCTTTGATGCTGCTCATGCTTCGACTCCGTTGACAGTTCGACTGCGCATTGGTGATTGTCTGCGGATTCTAGATTCAACCGGCAGCAGCCGCATCGGGCGAACTGTCCAACGTCGCGCGCGAGGCGAATGGGTAATTGTATGTAGCTGCCGTCGCGCGCGGTTATCGCAGATCGTGCTGGTAAGCGTACGCCGTTGCCGCGGCCCGTGTCGACAGGTTGAGCTTGACGAAGATGTTGCTGACGTGCCGCGCCACGGTCTTCTCGCTGATTCGCAGCGCTTCGGCGATTCCGCGATTCGTCTTTCCGGTGGCGACGAGGCGAAGGACCTCGACCTCGCGCGCGCTCAGCCCGCCACTCGCTTTGGGCGCCAGCTCGTGCGCGAGGCGCTCCAGCCGAGCCAGCTCCGGGGCGGCGCCGAGTTGGGAGAAAAGCTGCCGCGCGGAGTCGAGCTCGAGACTCGAGCCATCGATGTCGCCGAGCGAGCGGCACGCCACAGCGACGAGAGTGCGCGCCCGCGCCATCTCGTACGGCGCGTCCAGCTCGCGCCACAGCGTGCAGGCACGACGAAGTGAGGTCAGCGCGCCGCGAGCATCCTGTTCTGCGAGCAGCACGGCTCCGGTGGCTTGCGCGGCGACCGCGTGCAAGAAGGGCACATCGATCTCGACGGCGATCGTCGCCAGCTCGTTTGCCGCGGCGCGAGCGGCGGGAAGATCGTGCACAGCGAGCATGATCTCGACGTAGGGCGGAAGCACGCGTGGACGCTTCTGTTTCGCCGCGGCGTCGAGAACGAGTCGAATGGCGGTTGCCGCGGCATCGACCTGCCCCTGAGCCAATCGTAATTGCGCGAGGCCAGGATATGGATCTCGACCAAACTGGCTGGCTTGGCGATACGCGTCCTCTGCCTGAGCGAAGTCGCCGCGCAGCCGGTGGACCTCCGCCTGTTGATAGAACGCCTCACCCGCAGCCGGATGAATGGGCGGCTCACTGCACTGCTCGCACGCGCGCTGCGCTTCGTCCATCGCATCGAGCCACGCGCCGTGGAACTGCATCATCTCGGCGCGATGGACGAGGCAATATCTGCGATGCTGCACGGCGTCGGGCTGCGAAGCGCACCAGTCATTGAGGGCCGTCGTCCATTCCTGGGCGCGCCGCAGATCGAAGATCTCGCGGCACGCGGCGATGACGCTGCAATACACGCCGCCCACGATGCTTGGCGTCACTTCGTCCGCCGTGACTGCGACCATGGACTCGTCGAGCAAGATCACGCCCTCGGCCGCCTTCCCCAAGCGGATGAGTGCACGACCGCGACCGTGCCGGGCAAGCGCCATCAAGTCGGCGTCGCGGCAGCGATCACCGATATCGCACGCCTCGGTAAAGGCGCGATAGGCCCCGTCGACGTCGCCCTCCGCGATGCGCTGGATGGCCATGGGGATGAGCATCAAGCCTTGGACGGCGCCGGTCGGCTGGGCGTCTTCGAGCAAGCGTCGGCCGCGGGAGACCCAGCCACTGCCGCGCGCCGTCTTGCCGCTGGTCAACAGGAGAAACGCGACCCAGAATGCGCAGCGCGCCGCCCGCTCTGTATCGCCGCGATTGAGGAACTCTTGATGGGCGCGAGCCCAGATCTCGATGCTCTCCTCGTCCCGACCGACAAGGCTCGCGGCGTTGGCGAGCCGCTCGAGGTCCTCGGCGCCGAGTGGAGCGTGTTGGTCGGCCGCGCACAGATGGTCGAAGGATGCACGCCACGCACGCCGTGCGAACGCCTCGCGGCCTCGCTCGAGATCATCGCTCGCGGTCACCACATTCTTCGTTCGACTGAACGCTCGGACGTCGCTCACCACGTTGCTCCGGAATGGCCGAACGTAATACGGCGGCACTGGATTAAGATACTTCTCTTCCGCCGCATATCGTGGCGTCCAATCATCCCAAGGCAGCTTCAGGTGAGTCCTTTGCAGATCGAGCAGGAGGTCGAGTTCATTTACGTCGGTGGTCCGACGGTTGTCCTCGAGATCGGCGGATTGCGTCTCATGACGGACCCGACGTTTGATTCGGCAGACACCGAGTATCCAGCCAAGCTGTACGTCTTGCGTAAGCGTCAGGCCCCCGCCGTCAGCCTCGACGCCATTGGACCCGTCGATGTGGTGCTCCTCAGCCACGATCATCATCCGGACAATCTCGATGCAGCGGGCCGGGTCTCGCTTCACCGAGCGAAGCACGTGATCACGACGATCGTCGGCGCCGAGAGATTGCAGGGCTCCGCGATTGGCTTGGCGGCGTGGCAATCTGTCCGCATACCGTGTCCCGACGGCCGCACGCTCATCGTCACCGCGACGCCGGCGCGACATGGACCGCCGGACGGCGATCGCGGTCCGGTGATCGGCTTCGCGCTGGCGTTCGAGGATGCGCCGCAGCGCGCCATCTACGTGTCGGGCGATACCGTGTGGTACGACGGCGTGGCCGAAGTCGCACGCCGCGTCGACGTGGTGGTTTCGTTTCTCTTCATGGGAGCCGCGCGCGTCGCCGCGGTGGGGCCGGCGCACTTGACCATGACGGCCGAGGAGGGCGTGGAGGCGGCACGAGCATTCTCTAATGCGGCGATCGTTCCACTGCACTTCGAGGGTTGGGAGCATTTCTCGGAGGGACGCGCCGAGATCACTCGAGCGTTCGCTGCCGCGGGACTGGAGCAGCGACTGCGTTGGGCTCGGCCGGGAACGAAAATGCGGGTCCAGCCGGTGGCCGGACCCGCATCTAGCGCTTCTCGTTGAATCGTCGCTCAGCGCCGATTCTTCCGCCACAAGGCCAATGCGCCTACGGCACCGAGTCCGGTCGCGACTAATCCGATCGTTGCCGGTTCCGGTGTCACGACGACCACACCGCCCGCGAACGCTGGTACAGCGACGACGACCAACAGCACGAGTGCATGTCCGACGTGCTTCATGGAATACCTCGCAACCTTTGTGAACCTGACGCTCTGAACGACCCTCACCCTGAGGCGAAGATGCGCCGCCCGGGATCGAAGGTCAAGACGGCAACGAAGTCATCGACGATCGAGCACGGGATTCCGGTCGAAGAAGCCGACCGGAACAAGGTGGAAGCCGGCCTCGTGCACTGGCATGACAGGCCAATCCTCTGGACGCGGATTGTGCGTGATGCCGAGCGTGTACCAGAGGACGACGTCGCCACTAGTGAGCGGTCGGTTCGCGGCGGTCCAGCGCACGAGCCCGTCGCCGCCAGAGGATTGGTTGGGATAGTCGCCGGCGGCATATCGCTCCGTATCGGCATATGACGTGAACCACACCGCGGCGTCGAGGAATCCGGCACGACGGCGAAGCGGACTGCCTTCGGCCGCGAAGGGATCGGCGTTCGACCCCGGGACGAGCTCGTACCCGGTCGGCTCGCCCAACGCGGCATGCGCCGCGGGATTGACGACCCGCCAGCGCCGGCCGGAGTGCAGATCGAGCGAGCGGCGCGCCGAAAGCTCGGTCGCTAGCACCTGCTCTCGCATGGCAAACCCGCCGCCTCGTGCGTTGCCGGGGCCGGTCGCGAGCGCGTGCGTCTCCGTCTCGACGACTTCGTTGGGCGCGGCTCCGTCGACGTCGAGATCGAGGCGGTAGTTGAAGAAATGCTGATGATGCACCGCGGCGATGCCTGGCCCCACGAGCTGTGCGAGCGAATCGGGGCTGCCAGGCGACCGGACTGCCTTGGGTGTCATGACGCCAGTGAGAATGACCCGGTGCGCGATCGTGCCGTCCTCGTGGAACGCCCACTCGAATCCGTAATCATAGTTTCCTAAACGACTCATCGAGAAAACGACGAGCTCTCGGGCGCGCCGCGCATCGCGTCCGTGCTTCCATGCCAAGCCGCCATCGCGCTCGTAGACGGCGATGGCTCGGTGCAAGGTGCGCGGCGCGCCCCGATCGGTGGCGATGACCGCGTCGATCAACGTCGCATTCGCCGGACAATCGACGCCCGGCTCGAGCGCCGCGACGCCCGGCCCCATTCCGATTTCGCCGACGTCGAATGAATTGCGGAAATACCACCCGGCTCCGGGATCACCGTACGGAACCACCATCTCGGAAAGCGATGCACGATACATCACGCTCCGCACGCGCGTGCCGTCGTCGAACCCGATGCCATATAGCACGAGTCCTTCGCGCGGCCGTAGCGCGGCGTGCAGGCGCCAGCGTCGCCAACTGATGGCATGTCCGTCGATGCGTGGTCCGGCCGCGGCGCGCGGAACCATCGACCAAGGGAGGGGCGACGGTTCGGACGTGGTCGGCGGGGGCAGCGGACGCCACGCGTCGCGTTCGCCCGCCGCGTCGGGGACCGGCACAACGCCCTGGTCGTCGACCTGGACGACTCGCCGCGCGCTCACGTCCACGAGAGCGACCAGTCCCTCGATCGGCCGAGCCATCTCGTTGTCGTTCGCCGCTCGCACGTAGGCGACCGCCCGAACGAGTCGGCCCCGAACGGCATCTTCGGCACCGAATTGCCCTGCGGGCCACGCGAATACGGTCACATCGGACGGCTTGGTGATCCCGCGTCGTGCGAGCGCGGCGCGCCATGACGTGCTCTGACCAACCAGTGTCTCCGTGGTGGCTGCGTCGACGCCGTCGAGCGCCGGCTCTACGCCCGGGACGACGCGGGTGCTCTGAATCGTGCGCGCGCCGACGTCGACCACGACTTCGCTCGTGGCATTGCGAGCGTCGTCGTAGAGCACGACGAACGCCTCGCGAGGCACGGGCCGTTGGGCGAGCACGTCGGCCTTCGGCGGTTCGTGGAGATCGACCAGCATGACGCGCGTCCCGCCGGCAAGGAGCCGGTTAGCGTTGAGCACCGCTTGCGTCGTGCGAATTTCCGCGGCGGTCAACGGGTCGAGCGGATACGGCGACGACGTGGCCTGGCGACAGGCCGCGGCCGAGGTCAGGAGCAGCATCGCCGCGCGGCAACCACGGCGCATGAGATTTCCGGGCACCGGTCATCATAGCCGCGGACCACATGGTCGTCGAGGTCGGCGATTGGCGCCGCACCATGCTATACTGACCCGCCATGACCGAGATGACCGACGACAAATCACGGGGCACCGGCACGCTCGCGTGGGTTGGGCCGTTCGCCGTATTCATGCTCTGGCTCGCGGTAGACAAGGTCGTGCCGCTGGCCAACCCCGCCAAAGAATTGCTGCGCGACGCCGTCCTTCTCGCCGCAATTCTCGGCTTCTCTCGCCGCGTTTTGCCGAGGAGCGCGCCGCACTGGGTCGCGAGCGTCCTGCTCGGGATCGGCGTCTGTGGGCTGTGGATCGCGCCGGACACGCTGATCCCGGGTTGGCGTACTCACTGGCTCTTTCAGAACTCGATCACTGGCCGAGTGACGACATCGATCGCCCCGGCAAGCCTGACGCCGCTCATGCTCATGCTCCGAACCGTGCGGGCGGCGCTTCTCGTCCCGATTCTCGAAGAATTGTTCTGGCGGGGGTGGCTGCCGCGTTGGATTCAGGACTCGCGAATCGATCGGGTTCCGCTCGGCCAGTACACACCGCTCGCGTTCTGGGCGACGGCCGTGTTGTTCGCGGCGGAACACGGACCATTCTGGGAGGTCGGTCTGCTCACGGGCATCATCTATAACTGGTGGATGCGCCGCACACGCTCGTTGGGCGATCTGGTGCTCGTGCACGCGGTGACGAACCTGTCGCTGTCTGTGTTCGTGATCGCGACGCGCAATTGGGCGTTCTGGATGTGAGACGCGTGGTTCCGACGCCGCCTTCCGAATCTGCGATGAGGGATTCAATTTGGGGAACGCGCCGTCCACTCTCTCCCACCGGTGCGCGACGACTCCACTTCAGGAATCCTATCATGAGATTGCGCCTCCCACGGCACCACTGGGCATGGGGCACGTATCCGTTGCTGGCCATGGCGATCACGCTTGGCGCCGCACCGCCGCTGGACCCGGGGCTCGTCTCGGGGTTGGTCTGGCGAAACATCGGCCCGTTCCGCGGCGGACGAATTTCGGCGGTCAGCGGCGCCGTCGGTCAGCCCGGTGTGTTCTACGCGGGCCTTCCACTCGGCGGCGTCTGGAAGACGACCAGCGCCGGCATCACCTGGTTCCCCGTCTTCGACGACGTTAAAGAAGTCTCATCGATCGGATCGGTGGCCGTCGCGCCGTCGGACCCCAACGTCATCTACGCGGGCACTGGCGATCTCGTCACCGGTGGCGGAATCAACGAAGGCAACGGGGTCTACAAGTCGACTGACGCGGGAAAGACGTGGCAGCACCTTGGTCTGGACGAGACGAAACAGATTCCGTCGATCTTCGTCGATCCGCACGATCCGAATCTGGTGATGGTGGCGGCGCAGGGAGACATCCATAAACCATCGGACTCGCGCGGTCTGTTTCGCAGCACCGACGGTGGCAAGAGCTGGACGAAGACCCTCTTCGTCGACAACCAAACGGGCATCCAGAACATTGCCGCGGCATACGATCATCCCAACGTCATGCTGCTCACGACGGTGCGGCACTACACACCGCCCAACGCCGGGCGTGGCGGGGGCGGGTTCGGCGGTGGCACCGCCGGAGGGCCGAGTGGAACTGCGCTATACAAGTCTACTGATGAAGGTCTGACCTGGAAGGAAATCATCGGCGGCGGACTGCCGCCGCTCGCTGGGCGAACGTGTGCCGCCGTGGCCATGAACACGAACGGACTGCGCATGTTCCTGATCGGCACGTTCGGTCTCTATCGCTCGGACGATGGCGGCGCGACGTGGCGACAGATGGCGGCAAGCGACCGCCGAATCGCAAATGGCCAGGGGAACTACACGTCGGGCGTCTATGTCGACTCGAAGAATCCAGACGTCGTCTACACGTTGGCGACGTCGAGCTACAAGTCGACCGACGGTGGCAACACCTTCGCCGCGTTCAAGGGAGCGCCGGGTGGCGACGATCCGCAACAGATGTGGATCGATCCGACCGACGGTCAACGCATGTTCCTGGGCGTCGATCAGGGCGCCACAGTGTCACTCGACGGCGGCAAGACATGGAGCCCGTGGTACAACCAGTCGACCGTTCAGGCCTATCACATCTCGGTCGACAACTCGTATCCGTATTGGGTGTACGGAACGCAGCAAGACGCAGGATCGATCGCTACGCGCAGCCGCGGCAACCTCGGCGCCATCACGCCGCTCGATTGGCAGCCGACGCCCGGATACGAGTTCGGCTACATCGTCGCCGATCCGCTCAATCCGAAGATCGTCTACGCTGGCGGCCCGGCTGCGGGCATCGTGAAGATCACGTATCCGAGCGGGCAATGGATCAACATCAGCCCGAACATGGATACCAGTCTGGCGCTGCGCAAAGTCGGCAATCAGCCGCTCGTGTGGTCCCCGACGAATCCGCACGAGTTGATGGTCGGCTTCCAGTACCTGATGTCGACCGTCGACGGTGGGATGCACTGGAAGAAGTTGAGCCCCGACTTGGGCTATCCGAAAGGCGTAACGCCGCCGCCGAGAGGCGCAGCGACCCCCGGTCGCGGCGGCCCGGGCGGTCCGGGTGCGACACCGACGGGCGGATCGATCGAGTCGGTCTCGCCGTCGAGCGTCGCCGCCGGCGTCATTTGGGTCGGCACGAACAATGGCTTGATCAAGTTGACGAAGGACCACGGCGCGACGTGGCAGGACGTGACGATTCCCGATCTGCCGAATCCGACGCGCGCCGACATCTCGACGATCGAGGCGTCGCATCACGACGCGGCCACGGCGTACGTCGCGGTGGACTATCACACGACCGGCGACTACGCGCCCTATTTCTACCGCACGCACGACTCCGGCAAGACGTGGACAAAGATCGTGAGCGGTTTGCGCACGGATCAGCCAAGCGGAAGCTTTGCTCGCGTCATTCGCGCGGACACGAAGAGAGAGGGGCTGCTCTTTGCCGGAACCGAGAGCTCGGTCTACGTCTCGTTCGATGACGGCGACAGCTGGCAGTCACTCATGCTCAACCTGCCGAACACGTCGTACCGCGACATGGTGATCAAGGACAACGATCTCGTCGTCGGCACCTACGGCCGCGGCTTCTGGATCCTGGACGATTTCTCGCCGCTGCGACAAATGACGCCGGCGGTCGCGTCGGAGCCGGCCCACCTGTTCAAGCCCGGCGACGCGATACGTGTGCGCCGCAATGTGAATGGCGACACGCCCTTCCCGCCCGAGGTGCCGCACGCGCTGAATCCTCCGGCGGGCGCGATCATTTACTATCACCTCGCGGCAAAGCCAAGGGGCGACATCACTCTCGACGTGGTCGACGCGGCCGGCAAGACGGTGCGACACATGTCGAGCGCGCCGATCCCACCGTTGAACGAGCCTCCGCCGCCCGTGCCCGATTACTGGCTGGCGAAGCCGCAGCCGATGCCGACCGAGATCGGGACGAACCGCATCAACTGGGATTTGCGCTACGACAGTCCGCCGGCGTTCAATCACAGTTATGAGATCAACGCCAACTTCGGTGAAACTCCCGCGTCGCCCGAAGGTCCGCTGGCGCTTCCTGGCGTGTACACGCTCAAGCTGACCGCCGATGGCAGAACGTACACGCAGACGGTGACCGTGAAGAACGATCCCCGCTCGCCGGCCACGCTCGCGGAGCTACATGCCCAGCATGAGCTGCAATTAAAGGTCGTTGATGGCGCCAGAGAGGCGTGGGACGGATATGGCCAGGTTGGCGCCGTGCGCGCCGCCGTCGCCGAGTTGTTGCGCTCGAGCCCACCAGCCGATGTCGCAGGCGCAGCGTCGGCGCTCGACGCGAAGCTGTCGTCGGTCGGCGGTCGTGCGGGCGGAGGTCGAGGTGGTGGTGGAGGCGGCGGCGGACGCGGCGGACCTCCGGGTCCACCTCCGGCGCCTAACTTCGCCGCCATCAGTGGCGCGATGATTCGTCAGATCAACACGCTCGACGCGGGTGACATGGCGCCGACCGAGCCGATGCTTCGGACCTATGCGTCGGCGTGCGCCGACCTGAGGACGGCGGTGTCGACGTGGAAAACACTCACGGCACAGGATCTCGCCGGATTGAACGCGATGTTGACGAAGAACAATCTGAAATCGATTCCGGCACCGTCGGCGGCGTTGGCGATTCCGAACTGTTCGGCGAATTGATCGGCGTCAGCGGGGGCGATCGGCGGGGGCGGGTGGTACTATCGCCGCTCTGATCGTCCCGCGCGGCTGATCAGAGGTGTAGACGACGAGCGCGAGTTTGCCATCCAGCAGATCGCGGCGTTCGACTGCGCCAAGGATGAGCCGACCCGTCGCGCTCGCCAGGCCCGGTCTGCCGAGGACGCGAACGACCGGGCCCTTCTGCTTTCCGCCGACGCGATCGAGGCTGATGCCGTAGACGCTCGACGCCGGAGCGCCGGTGACGCGCACCGAATAGTCGAACGAGCGGCGCGTCGGATCGAACGTGAACGAGCCGTGCGCGCTCACCGATCCGCCGCGCGCTATGGTCGTGAACGCGATCGGCCTCGGTGCGCGACCCATGACGAGCGCCGGAGTCGTGCTCGGCGCGCGGCGTGGATGCGTCGACTGCTCATAGTCGTAGGCGAGCGACACGAGATGCGCGTCGGCGAGCGGACGTCCGAGCAGCTCCATGCCGATCGGCAGGCCATCCGGCGTAAAGCCGGCCGGCATGCTCAGCGCCGGCAGCCCTGTGATGGCGCTGAGCTGGCAATTGGCGCCGCGTTGCGGCTCGCCGATGAACGCGGCCTTGCGACGCACCGTCGGGTAGACGATCGCGTCGAGCTTTGCCGAATCGAGAAATGCGACGACCATGTCGCGCGCAATCGCGCGGCGTGCGATGGCCGCCCGATACTGCTCGTTGTCGCGCGTGCCGTTCGCCTCGCGCAGATGCAACGGCTGATCGAGCGCCACGTCGAACAGCCCGTTGTCGAGCGCCTCACCCAGCGATTTCACTGGCGCATTCGGAATCTTGGCTAGGTAGTCGATGAGATCGTACTTGAACTCGAAGTTGATCACACCGGCGTTGCCGGCAATGCTGTCGAGCCCTGCGATAGCCACGTTCACCAGCGTGGCGCCACGCTCTTTCATTTTGTCCAGCGCGGTGCGTATGACTCGCGCTGCTTCCTGATCATCCGCCTCGGTCCCGAAATATTCCGTGAAGACGCCGATTCGCGCGCCCCGGAGCGACGTCGAGTCGAGCGAAGCGACGAAACGCGGCAATGGTTGGTTGTCGAGAACGTGGGTTGCGGCATCCGCGCTGTCCGGACCAACGGTGGCGTCGAGCGCGATCGCGAGATCCATTACCGTTCGCGCCAGCGGGCCGGCAACGTCCTGGGTGTGCGAGAGCGGCACGATCCCGGCAATGCTCGTGAGGCCTTTGGTCGGACGCAGCCCGAACAAGTTATGCACGGCCGACGGAATGCGAATCGAGCCGCAGGTGTCCGATCCCCAGGCGACCGCGGAAAAACTGGCAGCCACGGCAGCGCCGCTCCCGCCGCTCGATCCGCCGGGATTGCGGTCGGGATCGTACGGGTTGCACGTCTGGCCACCAATCGAGCTGATGGTCGTGATGCCACTCGCGAACTCGTGCATGTTCGATTTGCCGAGGATGACGGCGCCGGCCTCGCGAAGCTTGCGGACTTGGAACGCGTCGTCCGGCGTTCGCATTCCGGCGAGCGCGATCGTCCCGGCCGACGTGATGAGATCGCGCGTTCCGTAGTTGTCTTTGACGATGACCGGAATGCCGTGCAGTGGACCGCGGACTTTCCCCGCTTTCCGTTCCGCGTCGAGCGCGGCCGCCTCGGCGCGTGCGTTTGGATTGAGACGAATGATCGCGTTGAGCGCTGGTCCGGCGTGATCGTACGCGTTGATGCGCGCGACGTACGCGTCGACCAAATCGACCGCGCGCACTCGGCCGGCCGACATGGCGGATTGCAGATCCGTGATGCTTGCTTCGTACACGATGTCGGTGCGCGCCCGCGCGGCCGACTGCGCGTGGAGCGTTGCCGTCGCGAGCAGCGAGAGCAGCGGGAGCAGAGCGCGAATTGGTTTCATCCTACTTCGCCGCTGCCACGGCTTTGAGCTCCTTCTCCACTGCCATGAGCTCGGCTTTCGCGTCGGCCACGACCTGGCGCTGCGTCGTCGTCGGTGGAAGGAAGCTGCCCTGCTGCGCACCGGTCCCGTTGAAGAACCGTGCGACACCACCGAGCTTGGCGCGCACACCGTCACGGCCGCCGGTCAAGCGCCGCTCGAGCGCCGCGACGCGATCGGCATCGGCCCCCGTTAGTTCCGTACGGCGAGAGCGGAGATCGACCACACGCTGCTCGGTCCGCACCTGAAGCGACTGCACCTCGACGAGAAATGCCTCGCGCGCTTTGTGCTGCGCAAGCGTGACGTTGGCCGCCGGATCGGCACGCACCTCGAACGTTCGCGACGTCGTGTCGCCGTCGACGTTGAGCGTGATGGTGAACGTTCCAGGCGCGACATATGGACCGCGCGGCCCGATGTCGTGCGTCGGAATAGGCAGTTGGACGACCGGCGCGGCGCGTGCGCGTCCGCCACGTCCGCCGCCGGCTCCCGCTTCTGGCGGCGGCCCGCCACCTTCTTCACCACCGAATCCGCCGGCAGCGGCGGACGCCGGCGGTGGAGCATAACGGAGATCCCACGACACGCGATGCAACACGTTCGGCGATGTCGATCCACTGAGCTCGCGAATCACTTTGCCGCCGGCGCCACGCACGATGAGCTGTACTTTTTGCGCGGGCTTGGCGAGATGGTAGGTGAACGTCGCGCCTTCCGCCGGATTCTCCCCGGTATACATGCTCTGCGCGGTGTTCGAGACGTCTTCCCAGTATTGCAGCAGCGTGGCGCGCGGCACCGGGAAGAGATGCATCGCCTTTGCGGCGATCGCCGGCGACCAATCCGCGATGGGCGACGCGTCGTCGAGAATCCAAATGCTACGGCCGTGCGTTCCGAGCACGAGGTCCTTGGTACGCGGGTGAATGACGATGTCATCGTAGCGCGTCGTTGGGAGATTTGCCGCGAGCTGCGTCCAGTGCGCGCCGCTGTCGTTGCTCACGAACAGATGGCGTTCCGTTCCGGCGAAGATGACGTTCGTTTTGCCCGGATATTCCTGGATGCTGCGTACCGAGCCGTCGTTCGGCAGCCCATTCGTGATCGCCTTCCATGTCTTGCCGAAGTCGGTGGTGCGAACGATGTACGGCGCGAAGTCGCCCACACGATGTTGGTCGAACGCGACGTACGCTGTTCCGCGCGACGCGCCCGACGCGACGATTCGGCTGACGTAGCTGCCGTCGTGAACTCCGGCGCTGGCGATGGCGGAGCTCAGCTCGTGCCACGTCTTACCTGCATCGGTCGAGAGCTGGACGTTGCCGTCGTCGGCGCCGACCCACAGCACCTTGGCGTCGATCGGCGATTCGGCGATCGTCGTGAGCTCGCTAAAGCTCGACTCGCCGTCGTTCTTGGCGATCTTGATGTCCTTGTCCCGAACGCCCATGAGCGTCAGCGTGTCACGATTGATCTTTCGCGTGAGATCCTCGGTGCGCGTCCACGTCGAGCCGAAGTCTTTCGAGATGAAGAGCCGATTGCCGCCGATGTAGATCGTTCCCGCGGTGTGCCGCGACGCGACGAGCGGGGCGTCCCAATCCCACCGATACGCTGAATCGCCCTTCGGGGGCTGTGGCTTGATGTCGAGCCGATCGCCCGTCTCGGGGTCGAAGCGCTGGACATTGCCGGCGTCGGACGACGTGTACACGACGCGATATCCCGCTTTGTCGACGGCCTGCCCCGTGCCGTCGCTGAAGCCGATCTGCTTCCAATCTTGATTGAGAATGCCGAGCCAGTGACGCGTGGCGCTCGGGCCCATCCACGAGTGCGTGTCCTGGAGGCCGCCGTAGATCCAATATGGATCGCGATCGTCGACCGCGATTTTGTAGAATTGGCCGATCGGAATGTTGTTCATGCGCACATAGGTGAGACCGAGATCCCAACTCTCGTGCATGCCGCCGTCGCCGCCGACCAACGTGTGTCGCGTGTCGCGCGGATCGATCCACATCGTGTGGTGGTCCGTCTTGAGGCCGACGTCGTACGTCGGCGAGTTCGGCATGTTCTCGAACGTCGCACCGCCGTCTTCGCTCTTGAAGATCGTGACGCCGAGCTCCCAGATGCGCTTGTCGTTCGTGGGATCGATGTACGGCGCGCTGAAGTACATGGGTCGCGGATTCGAGCGACTCATCTTCTTCCACGTGGCGCCGGCGTCCTCGCTGCGATAGGTGCCCGACTCCGTCGCGTGCTCGACGAGCGCGATCAGCACGTTGGGATTCGATTGCGCAATGGCGAGGGCAATGCGGCCTTTGTCGCCGGCCGGAATTCCGTTCTCGAGTTTCTTCCAGGTGGCGCCGCCGTCGATCGTCTTGTAGATCGCGCTGCCCGGTCCGCCGCCGTTGTAGCCGAACGTGCTGCGCAGCCGCTGGTACATCGCGGCGTAAAGCACGTTGGGGTCGCGCGGATCCATCGCGAGGTCGGTCGCTCCGGTGAGCGTGTCGACATAGAGGATCTTCGTCCACGTCTTGCCCGCGTCGGTCGTCTTGTAGACGCCGCGCTCGGCGTTGGGCTTCCACAGATTTCCAATGGCCGCGACGTAGGCGACGTTGGCATCGGTCGGGTGGAGGACGACCCGGCCGATGTGTCGCGTTTCTTCGAGCCCGACGTGCTGCCACGTCGCGCCGGCGTCGGTCGAGCGGTACACGCCGCCGCCCCAGGATGTGCTCTGGCGATTGTTCTGCTCACCCGTACCCGCCCAGATGATCCGCGAGTCGCCGGCGAAGATCGCGAGGTCGCCGAACGTGTTGTCGGGTTGGCCCTCGAAGATCGGAGCCCAGAACGTGCCATGATTCGTCGTCTTCCATATGCCGCCCGACGCCGCGGCTACATATATGGTAGACGGATCCTTCGGATCGACCTCGATGTCGTGGATGCGACCGCCGGTGACCGCGGGCCCGATCGAGCGAAAGTGCAACGAGTCAAACGGTGACTGGGCGAATGCGACGGTCGGGACGAGCGCGGCGAGGGCCAGGCGAAGAGCGATGCGCACGACGAGCGACTCCGGTGGCGGGGAGGAATTCGGGAGTCGATCAATGTGTCGAGCGATCGGGTCTTACGAAAGTCCGCCTGGCTGTGCTTGCGCGGCGGGCGGCGTGGCCTCATCCATTAATCGTCAACGCGTCGGGGAGACCCAGGAGGTCTGTATGAAGAAGAAAGGCAACCGCTCGATCCCGGATTTCTCGAAAAAGCGCCCGAGCTCACCGACGGTCCCGCTCAATCAGCAACAACCGACGCACGTACGCGCCGCGCCGCCGGCGCCGATCGTCAAGCCACACTCGACGTCATCGAAATCAGGTCGGCGCGGTCAATAGTTGCAGCGCTGTTCGCGACAGCTCGCGATCAGAACGTCACATCGAATGTGCCGGCCGTGACCTGGCGCGTCGCCGGTGTCGTGCTCGCGACAAGGCCCTGGGCCGTGAAGCTGAACGTGCCGGCAAAGTGATTCGCGGTCGCGGCAGTGACAGTCACGCTTCCGGTGCCTGAGCCGGGACCAGCCTTCCACGTGAGTGATCCAATCGTCAGCGAACCGCTCACGATGGTTCCCGCCGAGATGGTCTGCGTGCCGGCCGCAGCGGCGAAGGAGATCCCGATCGTTTGTGTCCCGTCGGAGCCGGCGAGAATGACGGCGCCGTTCGAGACGCTTCCGCCGACGGCAAGCGTGCTCCACGCCGCGCCGTCGACCTTTGCCGACATCGTCCGGCCGCCCGTGTTGGTCGGGCCGGTCGAGCCACTGCCGCTGCTGCCGCCGCATGCCGTGGAGATCACGAGCGCCGACGTCAGCATCATCAAACATCTCCGCATTGATTGCTCCTGGCGAGGATTCGAGCGAGGGCCCACCTACATTGCGCCATCTCCGCCCGAAAACCGTCGCCCGGCACAATCAGCCGAGCTCTGTTTCTCGCTCCGACTCGTCGGTCACCGTCGGCGTGAGCCCGTACAGCTTGAGCTTTCTCCAAAGGGTCGTGCGGCCCATGCCGAGTATTTCGGCCGACTGCGCGAGCGCGCCGCCCGTCTGCTCGAGCGCGGAGACGATCGCGGCGCGCTCCTCGTCGGCGGGAGCGGTGCCGCGGTACCGCTGCTCTCGTAGCTCACCCGCGCCGTGGCTCCCCGCACGAAGCTCGCTTGGCAGATGCTGCGCTTCGATGCGCCCGTAGTCCGCCTCGACCGCCGCGCGCTCGAGCACACCGAAGAGATGGCGCACGTTCCCGGGCCAATCGTACGCGCGCAGGAGTCGCATCGCGAACGGCGAGCAGGCGAGGCGTTCCACACCCTCGCGACGCGTGCGAAGAATCTGCAATGCATGCTCGACGAGCAACGGAATGTCCGCGCGGCGTTCGCGCAACGGAGGCATGGCGATCGGAAAGACCGCTAGCCGGTAATAGAGGTCGTCTCGGAAGCGCCCCTGCTCGACGAGGGCCGCGAGATCTCGATTCGTCGCCGCCACAACACGCACGTCGACTTTGGCCGGGCGGGAGGAGCCGACGCGGGTCACCTCTCGCTCCTGCAGCACTCGCAACAATCGTTGCTGCAGCACGACGCTCATCTCTCCGATCTCATCGAGGAAGATCGTGCCGCCGTTCGCAGCCTCGAACACGCCCACGCGATCGCGCACCGCTCCGGTGAAGGCGCCGCGCACGTGGCCGAACAATTCGCTCTCGAGCACACCCTCGGCCAGCGCGCCGCAGTTCACGGCGATGAACGGCGCGCGTTTTCTCGGAGAGAGATCATGGACCGCGCGCGCGGCAAGCTCCTTCCCGGTGCCGGTCTCACCGGTCACCAACACGGTCGTGTCGCCCGCGGCCACGCGTGCAATCGCGGCGAGTGCCTCACGCATCTTCGGCGATCGACCGACCATGCCCGCCGGGTTCGGCGCAGCCGCCTCGAGCAACGGACGGCGCGCCAACAGGTCGGCAACGCGTGCGCTCAGGACGTCGGGCTCGACCGGCTTGGTCAGGAAATCATCGGCGCCGAGATGGAGCGCGCGCACGGCGGTTTCGACCGTCCCGAACCCACTGATCATCAGGATCGGGACGCGCTCACCCCACATGCGCAGCGCCTCGACGACTCCGAGACCATCGACACCCGGCATTCTCAGATCGAGCACGACGAGATCCGGTCGCGTCGCGCGAAGTGCTTCCGCGGCGGCGGCGCCATCCGCAACGCCGTCGACCTCGTAGCCGTCGGCGCGCAGCAACGCGGCCGTCGAGAGTCGAAACGCGCGGTCGTCGTCGACGATCAGAATTCGCGTCATGGTGACCCGTGGATTGACTTACGCCGAAACCTGCGCGTGCTGCGTCGTCGCACCAGGAATCGCGGCGGCGATCGGAAGCTCGATCCGGAACCATGCTCCGCGTTCATCATTCCCGCCAGTCGAGCCTGAGTCGGATAGCGGCCTTGCAGTAATTCGTCCGCCCGCCGTTCGCACCAAGCCTTCCGCGACGAACAGTCCGAGGCCGACGCCGTGCACGGCGTCCTTTGTCGTGAAGAACGGATCGAAGATACGTGATAAAATCTCGGGCGGAATTCCAGGGCCGTTGTCGCGGACTTCGATGCGCACCTCGCCGTTCGCGCGCTCGATGCCAATCGCGATTTTGGCGGGCGTGTCGGGATGCGAGGTCCATCCTTCAAACGCCTCGCGACCATTCTGCACCAAGTTGAGCAACGCTTGCTTCAAGGCGTCGGGCGACATCGCGGCCTCGAGTTGATCATCGCCGGCGATGTCGACGCTCAGCCGCTCTCGGCCGGCGCCGGCAATCGACAACGTCGCGACCTCGCGCGCCACGATCACGGGACGACATCGCTGCGCTCCGGGATCGCGCGGCCGATTCAAGTCGAGCATCTGCTCCGCGAGCTCGTGCATCCGCAGCAGCTCGTCGATCGCGAGATCGGCGAACTCGCGCGCTTCGGGATCATTGTCAACGCGCCTTCGAATCAGCTCGAGACAGTTTCTGAGACTGGCGATCGGATTGCGGATCTCGTGGGCGAGTTGCGCGACGAGTTGCCCCGCCGCGCCGAGTCGATCGCGTTGCATGAGATCGGACTGCAGGGCGGTGAGCCGAGCGTTCCGGTCCACGAGCGCCGCGTTCGCCGTTCGCAGCTCCTCGAGACGCGCCGCGAGCGCGCGGCGCATCGAGTCAAACGTCGTCGCCATGACGTCGACCTCTTGCACTCGCGACGTGGGCAGCGGGGCCGTGAACTCCCCGCGCTCGACCGCCGCCGCCGCCATCGAGAGCTCGCGAACGGGGCTCGCGATGCGCGAAGCGAACACTGCGCCGAGTATCAGCGCAACGAGCAGCGCGGCGATCGCCGAGATCGCTGCAACGCGTCGAAGTTCAGGAAGGACGGCCAGCTCGTCGTCGAGAAAACGCGCGAACACGACGGCACCCACTCCGTCGAGCGGCGCACTGACGGCGATGAGCCGCCGCGGCCCTCCAGAGATCAGTAACGGCGTCGGTCCAAGCCGGCCGGCGGCGGCCGCGGCGGCAACGAACCGAGTCGACATCGAATCGAGCGTCGTGACGGTCGCGCCGCCAGACGCCAATACGACCACCGCGGATCGCGTCAGCCCCGAGAGCGCCTCGGCGGCCCGTGCGTCCATCGGATTCACCAACCCCGCTGCTCCCGTCCAATGATCTCCTTTGGCGACCGGCGCGACCGAGATGGTGTTGATGACCGGCCCGTTCAAGCTGAGCGCGACTGGCATTTCGCCGGCGCGCGTTCGTGCGAGCAGCGCACTGTCGACCGGCGGTCCGATCCAGCTGTCGCCGCGCGGGCCGACGAGCACCGCATCGCCGCCACCCAGGGTGGCTCGCGCATCTTCGACGAGCCGGATCGCACGCGCACGATCGCCTGCCGCCACGGCGTCGGCGAGTCCTGGCGCATGCGCGAGATCCTTGGCGTGCATCATCAGCGCGTCCGACGTTGCGGCGACGCGGTCGGCGAACAGGTGCGGCGCGAGCGCGAGATCGTCACGTGCTCGGCGCTCGAGCGCCGCGGCGAGCCGATGATCGAGCACAATGCCGGCGGGAACCAACCCGGCCAGCAGTGCCGCCCCGACGGCGATGAGGATGGCGCGCTGAAGAGTAAGGCGAGAAGTCACTGGCCTATGCTATCCGTGGTGGTTCACCTGCTCAAGTGCGACGATCTTCAATGGCGATGATCGATTGAAACGACGAAGCAGGGACCCGCGTTTGATCAGCGCCGGTCCCTGCTCCGCTGCTAGCCGTCGATCGAGTTACTTCCCGGCGAGACCGACCACGCCGGCCGGAACCGTGGCCGAGCCAACGGCGCTGAGATCACCGTTCGCCTGCGACACACCGAACGCGCTGATCGTGTGCGAACCGCCGTTGAGCGTATACAGGAACTGGCTGTTCTGGCTGATCGCCTCATCGGTCGGCGACGCGCCCGTGTTGCCCGACTTGCCGCCGGCGGTGAGCAGACTCAGTTGTCCCTGACGCACCGAGTAGCCGGAGACGGATGCGCTGCCCGCGTTCGCGGCGTACACGAAGCGTCCGTTGTTCGTTGCCACGACCCAGCATGCAGCCGTTTCGGTTGTCGCCACCGATGCGCTGATGAGATGCAGTGTTCCGTCCGCGTTGATCGTGTACGTGGACGTCGCGCTCGCGTCCACGGCGCCGCCGAATGCTTCGGACACGGCGAGCACGCCTTGCGTCGTGAACGTGAAGCCGAACGGCTCCTCGCCGGCCGACGCATTCACCACGCGACCCGTTGCGAGTCCGTTCGCGTCGACGCGCCAGGTGTCGATCTTGTTGGTGTTCTTCTCGGTAACGACGAGCCATGCACCGCTCGGGTCGAAGCGAACTTCCGCCGGACCGGCGGCCGCGCTGCTCAAGCCACGCGTCGAGGATGCGATGGGCGATAGCGAGCCGTCGCCCGCCAGCCGAAGGCCCGAGATGTTGCCCGTGCCGCCCGCGTTGAGAACGTACACGAGACCATCGTGCACGGTGACGCTGATCGGCATGATGCCGCCAGACGATGCCTTGCCGCGAAGCGTGAGCGCGCCACCGTCGCCGACGGCGAACGATGAAACCTCGTTGCTACCCGCGTTGACGACGAGCAGCCAATTGCCATCGTCAGACAACGTCACGGCGCCTTGCGAGCCGAGACCCGCGCCGCTGCCGGTGCCACCTGTCGCGACGGAACCGGCACTGGTCAGCGAGCCATCGGCCGAGCGGTGATAGATCAGCACGGAGTTGCCGGACGTCGCGTTCGTTTCCGTGAATACCGCACCGGGCGCGCTCGCGCCAAGAGTGCGCGAAGCGGCGCCGCTCGGTGCGAGCACCGTGGGTGACGTCGCGCTCTCACTGCACGCGGTGATGAGCGATCCAAGAACGAGAAAGCGGGTGAGACGAGCCATTGGAGGCCTCCGGTCAGGGTGTTGTGGCGCCCCGATCGACGGACCGGGGATCGGCCCCCTCAATGGCAATGACGCGACCCGACCGTCCGCGACTCGACCTACGCTATATAAACGCCGAAGCTGTAGTCACTTGACCTCCGCTCACCGGCCGTCGGCTCGCGGCTCCGAACGTTTCGTGAAACGTTCGTGCGGCGCTGGGAAACGCGACGATGAAACGCTCGAACGACTAAGGAGCTGCTGTCATCTCTGTGACAGCAGCTCCTTGGCCCGGCGCGCCGCGACTGAGAACGGTTCAGTCGCCCGTCGCCGGAATCGGATGCTCCGCCGTCATCTGCTTGGGCGTCATGCCAACCAGGCGCGAGAATTTCTGTCGCCACTCGTCGAGGATTTCGTACCCCGTTGGAATGACGAGCAACGTTAGGAACGTCGACGTGATCACGCCGCCGATCACAGCAACGCCGAGCGGCGCGCGGAACTGTGCGCCTTCACCGCGACCGAGGGCGACCGGAATCATTCCGGCGATCAAGGCAAACGTCGTCATGAGAATCGGACGCAGACGGATGGAGCCCGCCTCGATCAATGCTTCACGCAGCGGGAGCCCGCGCTCTTCACGCGCCCACTTCGCGAAGTCGATCAGCAGAATCGCGTTCTTCGCCACGATGCCCATGAGCAGAATCACACCGATCAGACTCATGATGTTGATGGTCATGCCGGTAATCGCGAGCGCCACCATCACGCCGATCAGCGACAACGGGAGCGACATGAGGATTGCCACCGGATCCACGAACGACCCGAACTGCACGACCAGAATCAGATACATCAGCAAAACAGCCAGCCCGAGCGCGGAGAAAATCTGCCCGAACACTTCGGCCTGCGACTCGGCGTCTCCGCCGATCGTGAAGTGCACGCCCGCCGGAAGACGCATCCGCTCCAGGCGCGATTGAATGTCGGCCGTGACGTCTCCCGGCGCGCGGCCGGACGTGTTGAGCTCGACTGTGACGACCGGCTCGCGGTTCAAGTGATCGATGATCGCGGGGCCAACGCCGCTCTTGATCGACGCGATCTGGCCGAGGGGCATGGTCGTCGGCACACCGTTCGGTCCGACGACGATCATCGGAAGCTGCTCGAGATCAGATGCCCGCTGACGCGATTCCGGCGTCAGTCGCACCGTGACCTTGCGTGACTTCCCCGATGGATCAATCCAATAACCCGCGTCGATTCCGGCGAACGCCGGCCGCAACGATTGCGCAACCTGTCCAACTGTCATGCCGAGCGATCCTGCGACACCACGATTGAGATCGATCTCGAGCTCGGGCTTCTGCCCCTTCGTCGACAGCCCGATGTCCACGGCGCCCGGCACCTTTTGCACCTCGGCCCGCACCATCTCGGCTGCCTGAGAAAGCGCCGCGACGTCTTGCCCGCGGAGCTGCAGCTGAATTTGCTTGAACCCGGCGTTGAAGTCGCTCGTGAACACCGAGATCGTCGCTCCCGACATGCGCGCCGTTTCGTGACGAAGCTGTTCGGCGAGCTGCTCGATCGAAATGCGACGATCCGTCTTGGCGACGGTTCGTACGTAGATGTTCCCTTCGTCCACGCCGCCCGTCGCGCTGTTGCCGAGCGTCGTGTATGTGTAGCGAACTTCAGGATGCGACCGCGCGATGTTGGCCGCCTCCTCGGCTTTGAGCCGAGTGTACTCGAGGTTCGAGCCCGGGGGCGTCTCGAGAGCCATGATGAACTCGGCGCGGTCGTCCTCCGGGAAAAAGCCCGTGCCGACCGTGCGAACGGGCGGGACGCGCTGCGGCAGAAGCACGAACAACACGAGCCCGACGGCCACGATGGCCGCCCGCGCGATGAGCGGCACGCGCCGCGTGTTGAGACCAAATACGATGACCGCAATGCCGGCGATCGCGGCGGCCAGGCCGGTGAGTCCACGACTTGGCAGCAGGAACGACGCGAAGAACGTCAACGTCGCGATCGTCACCATGGCCGCGCGGTGATCGAGCGCCCAGGCGATGACGCCCTTGTAGTTCTGCGCTTGACGATTGAACCACCCGTTGAACTTGTCGAGCTGACGCGTGATCCATCCGCGCAGGTGCGGCGGCTTGTGCGGATCCGGCCAGTAGGCCGACAACATCGGGTCGAGTGAGAACGAGACGAACAACGACACCGCGACCGAGCACGCGATCGTCAGCGCGAACGGCTTGAACCACTGGCCGCCGATGCCGGGCATGAATCCGATCGGCACGAACACCGCGAGAATCGAGAACGTGGTGGCCGCCACGGCGAGTCCGATCTCGTCGGTTCCGTCGTGCGCCGCTGTGAAATGATCCTTCCCCATCTCGACGTGTCGCACGATGTTCTCGCGCACGACGATCGCGTCGTCGATCAGAATACCGATCGCGAGCGACAGTCCGAGCAGCGACATCGTCTCGAGCTTGAATCCGAGCGCCCACACCGCGATGAAACTGGCCAGTACCGAGATCGGCAGCGCCACGCCGGTGATCACCGTCGAGCGCCATGAATTCAGGAACAGGAACACCACGAGCACCGTGAGCACGGCGCCAAGCACCAAAGCTTCTTCGACGTTGCTCACGGCGTGCGTGACGCGGACGCCCGAGTCCTTCACGAGATCGAGCTTCGTTCCGTTGGGGAGCGTCTTCTCGATCTCCGCGAGTCGGTCGCGCACCTTGGACGCGACGTCGGTCGTGCTGTAGCCGTTCGATTTCTTGACGTCGATGCCGATCGCTTCCTGTCCGTTGTACAGCGCGAGCGTACGCGGCTCTTCGGTGGCATCCTTGATCGTCGCCACCTCGCCAAGTCGAACGAGCGTGCCGTTGCGGTCGGCGACGACAAGACCCTCGAACTCGGCCGGATCCTGCAATCGGCCGCGCAAGCGGATCGCGCGCTCGTCGAGCGTGCCGTTCACGCGACCGACCGGGGCCGCGAGATTCTGCGCCTCGAGCGCTTGGACAACCTGCGCCACGCTCACATTCGCCGCCTGCAGCTTGTGCGGATCCACTTCGACCGTCAGCTCGCGCTCGACTTTGCCGAAGATCTGCACATCGGCCACGCCGGGAATGGCTCGCAGCTCACGCGTGATCCCGGGATCGGCGAGTCTCGTCAGCTCCGCCGGCGAAAGCACCGACGACGAGATGGCGATCGAGACGATCGGCCGGTCGGTGTTGTTGAATTTCTGGATGATCGGTTCCTTCATCTCCGTCGGCAGGTCCGAGCGCACCGACGAGATCGCGTCGCGCACTTCCTGCGACGCGACGTTCATGTCCTTGCCGAACAAGAACTCGATCATGATCATCGAATAGCCATCGTAGGCCTTGCCGATGATCCGCTTCACGCCCGAGATCGAGCCGATCTGCTCCTCGACCGGCTTGAGCACCTCGCTCTCGACGACGTCGGGCGACGCGCCCGGATAGACGATCCCCACCGTGAGGAACTGCGGCGTCACGTCGGGGAACTCGTCGGTCTTGAGCTTGAGCAATGCGAACAGGCCGAAGATCACCAACGCCACCATGGCGACGACGGTGATGAGCGGACGCTTGATCGCAAAATCCGAAATAATCATGGTTTCCTCATCGTATCCGACGGGGCGCTCACCTTGATCGGCGTCTTCTCGGAGATGCCGCGCGCGGCGCCGAGGAGAATCGTGTCGCCAGGCGCCACACCGCGCCTGATCTCGACCGTCTCCGTCGCTGCATCGCGGATTCCCAACTCCACCTCTGTCTTTTCAACGACGCCGTTCTTGATCCGCATGACGAACGGATGCAGCTCGCGCTCGTCGACCGCGGCGATCGGGACCACCGGCGCCGAGCGCACTTCGCTCGCCACGTGACCGTCAGCGAACAATCCGCCGACCAAGACACCACCCGTGTTGGGCAGCGACGCGATGATGCGCACCTGACGCGTCGCCGGATCGGCCACGGGATTGATTCGCGTGATGTGTCCGGTGAATTGCCTGCCCGGGTATCCGTTGACCGAGAAATCGACCGGCGCGCCAATGCGAACCGCCGACAGCTGATCGGCCGGCACCGACGCCTCGAGCCGCATCGTCGCCGGATTCACGACGGTGTACATCAACGCGCCGATTTGCACGATGTCGCCGGCGCTCACCTGCCGCACGCTGACGATACCGGCGAACGGCGCCTTCACGGTGGCCTTACTCAGTTGCTTCTCCGCATTTACGAGCTGCGACTTGGCGTTCGCCAATTGCGACTCGGCCGCGGAATACTGGTTGCGCGCCAACTCGAGATCGCGCTCGGCGATCGCACCAGCTTTGATCAAGGCATCGTTGCGATCGACCTGTCGCTTGTTGACGTCCACCGTATTCTGCGCCGTCGTCACCGCCGCCCGCGCCGAGAGCTCGGCTTCGCGCAACGCCGAGTCGTCGATGCGGGCAAGCGTTTGCCCGGCGGTAACGCGCTGTCCCTGCTCGGCGAGCGTCTGCAACACGGCGCCCGCGACTTCGGCGCGAACGGTTGCCTGCTCCTCGGGCTCCAACGTTCCCGAGATCGCCGGGCCGGAACGAATTTGCTGCGCGCGCACGACAGCGACGTTCTCCGGACCAACCAGCATGGCCGTTGGTGTGGTCGCCGCCTTCGAGTCGCCCGCGCCCTTGCACGCTGCGAGCGCTCCGAGCGTCAAGGCCAACGTCAACGTCATCGTGGTGCGCCGGCGAATCGTGCTCTCCTGCCTTCCCCAAATCATGGTTGAATGCTCCCTGTGAACCCGCTCGTACCGCCAGCGGCTTGTGGAGAACTTCCGGAACGTTGCTGCGTCTGTTGTTGCTGTTGCTGTTGTTGTTGCTGCTGTTGGACTGCCCCGGCGGCGCCCTGCGTCGAGCTGGCTGCACCAGTTCCTGATTGGAGCGGGAGGTCGCGCAGCAACGCGAGCCGCACGCGTGCCACCGCGAGATTGCGGGCGGCTTGCGCACGATTCGCCAACGCTTGCTCGAGCAGCAGGCGTGACTGTGCGAGATCGGTCTGCGTCGAAATGCCTTCGCGATAGCGGACTTGGTCGATCGCGTAGGCGCGCTGCGCCTGATCGGCCGTGCCACGACTCGCATCCCAAGTCGATTGCGCTTCTTGCAGCGCGTTCAGGGCCACTCGCGTGTCGAGCCCCGTGAATTGGCGCGTTTGCTCGCGTTGCGCGCGTGCCTGCTGCAGCCCGGCTTGCGCGATGAGCTCGTCGCCTTTGATGCGACCGCCATCCAGAATGGGAAAGTTCGTCGATACCCCCAGGGTCCAGTTGTTCACGCCGGCGCTGAGCGTCGGGAACACCTTGCTCGGGAAGTAAAGACGCTGATAGTTCGAAACGATCGCGAGCGACGGAATGCGCTCGGCGCGCGCCACGCGGACCTGCGCCTCCTGCGCGCGCACGGCCTCCTCCACTTCGCGCATGGGCGCGCGGCTCGCGACGGCCGTGTCGGCGACGCCGGTCGCCGCGATGGCCGGAAGCGTTGGTCCGTCCGCTCCCTCGATACCCGTGGTGAGCTGCACCGCGTCGTCGAGCGGCATGTTGAGGAGCTGTTTGAGCCGCAGGTACGCGACCTGCCGATTCGCGCGCGCCTGAATGGCCACCGGCAACTGATTGTCGTGCGTCACCTGTGCGCGCAGCAGCTCGTACTCGGATGCGTTGCCGACCTGCTTCGCTACGCGCGTCTGCTCCAGCACCGCTTGCGTTTGCGCCAGCGATGAATCCGCGATGGTCACGAGTTGCTCGGCGAGCACGGCGTCGTAGTAGGCAGACGTCACGTCGAGCGACGCCTGCGCGCGCTGCGCCGCGACTTCAATGTTCGCCGAACGCACCTGCGCCGCCGCCGCTTGATTCTGTGCGTTGATGCGGCCGCCGGCGAATACGTTCTGGCTGAAGGTCAAACCCGCCGTCCACTGGTTGGTCGCGCCAAAGCTCGTCTTGCTCAAATCGAAGCCGCCGGTGCTCGACGACTTGGTCGTGTCGGTCTTCGGCGCGCTGGACGACGCGAATCCCGAAAACTGCGACTCGAGCGTTTTTGTATAACCCGCCGTAGCATTGAGCTGCGGGAAATACAGACTGCGCGCCTGGTATTGTTGCCCCGCGGCACGCACGACACCGGCGCGGGCTAGCTCGACGGTCTGGCTCTGCGCCTGCGCGATCCGCAGCGCGTCGTCGAGCGAGAGTCGGACGGTCGCCGCGGCGCGCGCCCCGGGCGCCGGCTGCTGGGCGTGTACGAGCTCGGCCGATCCGGTCAGCGAAGCGAATGTGAGGAGCAGCGTCGTAACAACGCCGGCTGCCCGTGAGCCGGCTGTGCGCGGCGCACCGCGAATAGTGAAAGAAGTCATGATGATCGGTGGCAATAAGTCGGTCTGTGAACGACGGTCAGTCTCCAGCAGCGGAGCGGATGATCGGAGCGCGGCGCGCATTCAGCTCGATGCCCAGGGCGCGCATGAACACCCGTACGTATCTCGCCGGTGCTTCTGATTCAGGTTGTGGAAACGCGCTGGGCATAACGTCGCGCGAGATCGCGTCTCCGATCATCGAGCTCATGAGCATCGCGACGGCAGTCGAGGTATCGGCGTCGGCGGCGGCGATGCCCACGGACTGCAATCGCTGGGCGTAGCCGGCCAAAATCGCACCGGCGCAGTTGGGTCCTTCGCACATAGTTATCGCGGCGGCGGGCCGGTCCTCCATCTCGCCGAACGACGTGCGGATGAGCGACCGATTCTCGCGCAGATGATGGAGAATCGCCGCGCACCATTCGGTCATCTCGCCGGCCGGGTCGACCGGGATATCGGGAAGGTCGGGAATCGGCGAAGCCGCGACGTGGGCTTGCATGAGCGCCTCGAACAGCGCGGCCTTGGAGCCGAACGTTCGAAACAGCGTGACTTCATTGACGCCGGCCTCGATCGCGATGAGACGCGTCGTCGCGCCGCGGAAGCCGTGTTGGGCGTAGACTTTCTTCGCGGCGTCGAGGATTCGATCTCGGATGTCCATGGCCGAGAATCCTAAGGGCTTCCCTGACGTGGTGCAAGTGGTTACTTACTTGCTTCATCCGTTTGCGACGGTCGTACAATCGCCCGTTCGCGCCGTCAGTGGTCCACGCCGCACCGGACAAGCGAAAGTCAGGTCATGACTTACAGCGATTCAGTCGGGGCGCGGGACCACCGGTCTATTCGTCGTTTCGACGCCTCGTCCGCCGCTCGAGTACGACCTCGTCCTGCACGATCATGAAGCGGATGACCCGTTCGCGCGCTTCCGGGAACTGCTTGATCCGATCGCGAAATCGATCGTTCGAGACGATGCTCGCGTTCAGCTCTCTCGCGAATGAGAGAATGAAATAGTCGGCGTCCGTCCCCGCCGGTGCCTGACGCACCTGACCCTCATCGATCAAGTGCTCGTAGCGCTTCGGATCGTCGATCGAGTGACGAAGCGCGGCGTCGGCAACGATGATGGGATCGAGCCCTTCCTCTCGAAGCTTGTCGCGAACCGCGATGATGTTGGCCACACTCGGCGGCGCTCCCTCGATGGCGTAGGCCACGTTGGACCCGTCGACGAGAACCACGTTGTTCGTCTCCTCACCTTCGGGATTCGATTGCACGCTCATGGGCGTGCCGTCGTACGTCCGGCGCGCTTCGCGACCTTGGCCGCGGAGTCCGCGGACGCCACCGAATCGGCGATCGCCAACGCCATCTGCAACGTCCGCGCACGAGAGAGCTGCGCCGACATGCTGTCCTTGGCCGCGGCGAACAGGGATTGGATCTCCGGTCGTTCAGCGACAGCGGCGAACTTCGTCACGTAGTCCGTCATCAGTTGGTGAGTCGCGACCTGCTGCCGAATGAAGGCGCGATCGAGCGCGCGACCGTACGTTCGTCGAAGCGTGTCGAGCTGTGATTGCAGCGTCGCCGATATGGTCTGCCCTAACGCGGGGGCGATCGGCATGAGGTGGAGTCGCTCGGACAACGAATCAACCGAGTGCTGAAGCTCCGCATGCTCGCGCGCGACGCTCGCCGCGAACGCCCGAACACTGTCGACATGCCATGCTTCCAGCTCGACGTCCGCGGCGGCAATCTGTCGCGCGTTCATCATGCTGAACAGCGACAGGAGATTCGCGTCGGTCAACCATCTGACCGCCGGCCGCGCGTCGCTCGAGTCGTTACGCGCGTCATTGCGCGCGCGCATCACCACTTCGCCCGCCGCTTCGTTGGTGTCGCGGCTCGAGGTCGAGCACGCCGCAGCCGCGGCCGAGGCGAGTAGGATTGCGCCGAATGTCGTGACGAGTCGATTGCCCATGGTCGACATCTCCTGGGAACGCACCGCGGGCGCCGCCATTGTCCGTCATGCGAAGAACGCCCGGGTTCTCACCCGAGCGTTCTTTCAAGTAGCGCGCCCAACAGATTGTTACGGACGAGGTCGGCCGGTTACGGCTTCTTCTTTCCCTTCTTCGACGTGTCTGAGCCGGCCTTGGCGGCGCCCGTGTCCGCTGCGGCGCCGGCCGCTGGCGCAGCAGAGCTCAGCTTGCTCTGGATATCCTGCGCTTTCGTCAGATGCGCCTGAAGGTTCGGGGCCGCCTTCGTGATCAAATCCTTCAACTCCGCATTCTGAGCAGCGCCTTGCGCCGTCTGGGCGGTCTGGATCACCGCCTGATGGTACGAGACCTCGTGATCGATGTACGCCTTGTCCCACGCGGCGCCCTTCGGCATCGCGTTCAAACTATCCTGCCAGTGCTTTGCGGCAGCTTCGCTCGTGTCGCCGGCGGGCATCGCAGGCGTCAAGTTCAGCTTCTTCGCCAGATCCTGACCCTGTTTTCTCAGCGCATGGTGGTCGCGCATCATCATTCGCCCAAACTCCTTGACGTCGGCGCGCGTGCCCTTGGTCGAGGCGATCTTGCCGGCGGCGCTATCGGCCGCGTTCGCCCCGTCGAGAATCGCCGCGATGTTGGCGTCCGTGAGCGGTGGTGGTGTCGGGGCCGGCGGTGGCGCAGTTGCGGCCGCTGCTTTCGCCGCGCTGTCGGCCGCAGCAGCCGAGTCGGCTTTGTTGTCGGACTTTGCGCACGCTCCCCACAGGACGCACGCACCGAGCAGAGCGGCGGCACGCGCAAGGCGAATCGACATACGTTCCTCCGAACAGTGATGAGACGAACCGAACCAACGCTTAGCCGCCGCGACATTAGCAAATTCTGTACGCGCGTGGTTGTAGTCGGGTCGGCTAACACTGGGTCGTGAGGAGCGTCACACGGCGGACGGGGTACATACCTCGACGACGGCCGCTCATTGCCCCGTGCGGCCGCGATCACGCCAAACCCACTCGAATGACCAAACAGGCCGTACGGAACGCGCTCACCCTGGTGATCGCGGCTCTCTCCGCGTCCATCGAGGCACCTCGCTTGGCACACCAGCCACTCGAGCACGCGACGGTCGAGCTGGCCGACGCGCCGGCGGTAATCGGCGAGGCCGTGGCGCACGTTGCGTCGAACGTGCGCGGTGGTCATCTCGGATTCGATACGAACATCTATCCGGGCGACCAGGCCATGGAGGCGTGGAGAAACTCCGGCGAGTACGAATGGGTCGGCTATTATCTCAAGGCGCCTTGCCACAACGACGACTCGTGGTCGGGCACTCGCGAGCGCCTGACACAACAGGGCTGGGGGCTGGCGGTTATCTACGTCGGTCAACAGACATGGGGAAAAGAGCTCGGCGCCGCCTCGACGACAAAGGCGTCGGCGACCCGCGCCACGACGCACGCCAAGAGATCATCAAAGAAGTCGCATAAGAAGTCGCGTGTGCGGACCATGACGCGCCGTTCGGCGGCGCCGGTCGCCACGACCGGCTCGCGGTGCTCGGCGGCGTACGTGAACTCGCTCCAGGGCGCCATCGACGCGCGTGACGCGATCGCCCGAGCCGCGCGTGAGGGATTTCCGAAGGGGACGGTCGTGTTTCTCGACGTCGAACACATGGATGTCATTCCCCAACCCATGCGCGACTACTATCGCGCGTGGACCGGTGCGGTGCTCGCCGACGGCCGCTACCAGCCCGGCATCTACGCGCACACCAAGAACGCCCAGGCGATCTACGCCGATGTGAGCGACGTCTACGATCAGGCGGGCGTCGATGCCGAGCCGCCGTTTTGGATCGCAGGCTCCGGCGGATTTTCACCCGAGAGCGCGCCGACGGACGTCGGTCACGCATTCGCCTCGGCGTGGCAGGGAATGCTCGACGTGATCCGGACGCACAACGGCGTGCGGCTTCCAATCGACATCAGCGTTGCATCGGCGGCGTCGCCGAGCCTAGCGTCGGTCCAGTAGGGTCAGTCGCGGTCAGTCGCGGTCAGTCGCCTGGCTCGGGGATCGGCGCGGACGCACCGACCGCCGCGCGCCGGGTGAAGCGCGCGAGCAGTCGTTCGCGCCACTCATCGAGGATCTCATACACCGTCGGGATCACGATGAGCGTCAGCACCGTCGACGTGATCACGCCGCCAATGACGGCGCGTCCGAGCGGCGCGCGGAAATCGGCGCCTTCACCAAGGCCGAGCGCGACCGGAATCATGCCGGCGATCAGCGCCAGTGTGGTCATGAGGATCGGCCGCAGTCGGATCCGTCCGGCCTCGATCAGCGCCTCGCGCCGATCCAGACCTCGATCGATGTGCGCCCACTTCGCGAAGTCGATCAAGAGAATGGCGTTCTTGGCGACGATGCCCATGAGCAGGATCACGCCGATGAGGCTCATGAGGTTGAGCGTGTCGCGCGTGATGATGAGCGCCAACACCACGCCGATGAGCGAGAGCGGCAATGAGATGAGAATCGCCAGCGGATCGAGGAAGGAGCCGAACTGCACGACGAGAATCAAATACATGAGCATCACCGCGACGCCGAGCGCCGCGAAGATGCTGCCGAACACCTCGCTCTGACTTTGCGCCTGACCGCCGGCCGATACGTGATATCCTTCCGGCAACTGAACGTCGCGCAGCTTTCGCATCACGGATTGCGACACGTTGCCGAACGATGCGCCCTCGACGTTGGCGCCGATGGTCACGACGCGCTCGCGCTGGTAATGATCGATCTGTGACGGACCGAAGCTCGGAACAATCTGAGCCACCTGGCCAAGCGGCACGAACGCTGGCGCGCCCGATGCCGGTGCACTCGTGCCGCTCGGCGGGGCTGGCGCGTTGGCCGGCGCGATCATCACTGGAAGCGTCGCGAGATCGGCCGCGTTTTCGCGCGCGGCCGGAGCGAGACGCACGTGCACGTAACGTGAGATGCCCGACGGATCGACCCACGTGCCGGCATCGACCCCCGCGAACGCAAACCGCAGCGACGTCGCGAGCTGGTTCAGGCTCACACCGAGCGTGCCCGCCAGCCCACGATTGACGCGCACGTCGAATTCCGGCTTCTGTCCCCGCGTCGAGAGTCCCACGTCCACCGCGCCCGGCGTCGACGCGACGATCCGCTGGATTTGCTCGGCGTAGCGATTGAGGATTGTCTGATCGGGTCCTTGGAGTTGAAGCAAGAGCTGTTTCTGCGCTCCGCCGAAGCCGGACGCGAAGATATACGCAGTCGCGCCGCCGATACTCCGTATCTGTTGGCGAAGGACTTGTCCCAACGCGTCCTGGCTCAAGCTGCGATCACGCTTGGGCGTCAAGCGAACGTAGATGCTGCCATTGTCGACGGCTCCCGAACCGGTCGAGCTGCCCACCGTCGTGTACGTATAGAGGACTTCGCGTCGTGCCCGAACAATCCGCGCCACCTCTTCGGCTTTGAGCGTCGTGTAGTCGAGGCTCGACCCGGGCGGTGTCTCGATCGCGATGTTCAATTCGCTGTTGTCGCTCACCGGCACGAAGCCAAAACCGCCGATGGTGATTTGCAGAACGATCGCGAACACGAACGAGCCGACCGCGAGCGCGATCATGGTCCACCGATGATCGAGCGCCCACGCGATCAGTCCCTTGTATCGATCGGCTTGCCGATCGAACCACTCGTTGAATCGCTCCAGTGCTCGCGCGATCGGATTGCGCCGCTCGTGCGCTTCGAGTTGCGGGTCGGCCCAATACGCCGACAACATCGGGTCGAGCGAGAACGACACGAACAACGACACGAGCACCGCGGCCGCGATCGTGAGCGCGAATGGCTTGAACCATTGCCCGGCGATGCCCGGCATGAATCCCACCGGCACGAAGACGGCGACGATCGAGAACGTCGTCGCGGCCACGGCAAGGCCGATCTCGTCGGTGCCTTCGTGCGCCGCGTGCATGTGATCGGAGCCCATCTCCACGTGTCGCACGATGTTTTCGCGCACCACGATCGCGTCGTCGATCAGGATGCCGATCGCGAGCGACAGGCCGAGCAGCGACATCGTATTCAACGTGAAGCCGAACATGAGGAGCGGAACGAACGACGCGAGCACAGATACCGGAAGCGCGAGGCCGGTGATCACCGTCGAGCGCCACGAGTTCAAGAAGAGAAACACGACCAGTACGGTGAGCACCGCACCCTCGACGAGCGCCTCCTCGACGTTGCGTACGGAGTTTCGCACGCGCGTGCCGGCATCGCGCACGACTTCGATGCGCGTTCCGGGCGGCAGCGTCTTCTGCAACTCGTTGACGCGCTTTGTCACGCCCTGCGCCACGGCCGTCGTGCTGTATTCGCGCGACTTCACGATGTCGAGACCAATGGCTTGCTTGCCATTGAACAGCGCCGACGACTTCGGCTCGGCGGCGCCGGCTTCGACGTCGGCGACCTGGCCGAGCGTGATGAGCTGGCCGCTTCGTTGCGCGATCACCAAGCCGGCGAAATCCTCCGGGCGCTCGAAGCGTCCCTCGAGACGAATCGACCGCTGCTCCAGCGGACTGTTCACGTTGCCGACGGGGGCCGCGAGATTCTGCGAGCGAAGCGCGTTGACCACTTGGTCGATGCCCGCGCCGACCGCGGCGAGGTCGTTCGGCCGCACGTTCACGTTGAGCTGCGCGCTGTCGCCGCCGACCACGTTGACCTGCGCCACGCCACCGATCGCACGCAAGTCGCCGGCGATCCGCTGATCCGCGAGCTGCGTGAGCTGCGGCGGAGTGAGCACGGTGGACGTGATCGCCAGCGAGACGATCGGAAGCTGATTCGGATCGAACCGCTGGATGATCGGCTCGAGGATTTCGGCCGGCAGCTGTGATCGGATCGCGGAGATCGCGTCGCGAATGTCTTGCGTGGCCTGGTCGACCGGTTTCGAGAAAACGAACTGCACGATGATCTGCGCGAATCCGTCGGTCGACGTCGAGTTGATCTTATCGACGCCGCTGATGCCCGAGATCTTGTCTTCGATGCGGGTCACGACTTCGCGTTCGACGACATCGGGCGCGGCGCCGGGATAACCGACGGCGAGAAACACGATCGGGGCGTCGATATCCGGGAACTCGTCGGTATCGAGCCGCGCCAGCGCCGCCAGTCCGAAGACCACGAGCGCGATCATCGTGACGACGGTAACGATGGGACGACGAATGGCGAAGTCAGAAATGAACATGCATTGCCTCGAGTCGCAACATGTCTGCCGTTACCCCGCGGCTGACAATCTAGGTCTCCAGGTCGAACTCGGCGGTCAGGCCGGCGTGCCCGACGCGTCGCCGGCGTCTTCCTCTGACACTCCGTGCGCAAGCAACAGTTCGAGCTCGCGCGCGGCGGCGGTCGTAACGCGGCCGCGCAGCTTGATCTGCGCCAAGGTGCGGTGAATCGCGAGGCCTCGGACCGCGAGCACGGCGATCTTGCCCAGGGCTAATTGGTCAGCGGCGGCGGCGCGGGAAACAATGGCGAGGCCCAGTCCCGCGGCGACCGCCTGCTTGATGGCCGCAGTTCCGCCGACGCGCATGGTGTTGGTGAGCCGAGCTCCGTGGAGGGCGAGCGCGCGCGCGCTGACGACGCGGGTGCCTGAGCCAGGCTCGCGGACAATGAACTGTTCTCGGACCAGCATGGCGACATCAACGCTCTGTTCTGTCAGCAGTCGATGCGCTGGATGACATATCACCACTAGCTCGTCCTGTCGCCATGGCTGCACATCGACTTGCGGATGCGATACGGGACCCTCGACGAGCGCCACGTCGACTCGTGACTCGAGCAGCATCCGGAGAACCGTCCGCGTGTTGGCACTCGACGCCCGGATTCGGATTCCCGGGTGACGCAGGTGAAACCGCCCGAGATACGGCGGCAACATGTAGGTGGCGATCGTCGTGCTCGCCCCGATGCGCAGTACGCCACGCTTGAGCCCCCGAATCTCCCGCAGCTCCTGCTCGGCGATCCATTCCACGCCGAAGAGCTCGCGCGCGCGGGCGTACAAGGTCTGGCCCGCATCGGTCAGTCGGATCGATCGACCGCTGCGGTCGATGAGCGTGAGGTTCAGCTGTCGCTCTAACTCATTCAACGACTTGGAGATCGCTGGCTGGCTCAGACGCAGCGATTCGGCGGCCTTCGTAAAGCCGCCGTGGTTGACGACCGCGGCGAAGAGCCGTAGATGGTGGAGATTCATCTTGTATAACCAGTGCTTATCGAGATATGAAAATAATGTACTGGATTTATGCCATCCCGACTACCTAGGATCCAGTATGGCCAGCACCGTTTCACCCATCGCAATCCCGCTCACCCGACGCCGCCGGCCGACCGCTCTCATTCCCGGCCTTTTGGTATCGCTCGTCGTTTCGGCGATCGCCATTGCCGGCGGCGCGTTAGAGGAGCGAGCCTTCGGCCGACCGATTATCGAGCCGTTGGTGCTGGCGATCTTGGTCGGGATGGCCGTGCGAACCATCCGCGGCGAATCGGTGCTCGAAGAGCCGGGCGTTCGCTTTGTCGCGAAAGATCTGCTCGAGCTCGCGGTCTGCCTGCTCGGCGCTACGATGGACGTGCCGCGTCTCTTCGCTTCAGGGCCGCTGCTCGCCGTTGGCATCGTAGCGCTCGTGTGCACTGCGCTCGGCGCGGGCTACGCAATTGGACGCGCCGCGGGCCTTTCGTCCAAGCTCGCTATCCTCGTGGCCTGCGGCAACGCGATTTGCGGAAACTCGGCGATCGCGGCCGTGGCTCCGGTCATCGGTGCGGATCGTGAGGACGTCGCCGCGTCGATTGCACTCACCGCCGTACTTGGCGTGATCGTCGTGCTTGGACTCCCGCTGCTGATCGTGCCACTCGGGCTCTCGCATTACCAGTACGGCGTGCTCGCTGGTCTTTCCGTATACGCCGTGCCCCAAGTGCTGGCGGCTGCGTTCGCGGTAAGCGCGCTGAGTGGTCAGGTCGCAACCGTCGTGAAGCTGGCGCGCGTGCTGATGCTCGGTCCCGTGGTCGTCTTCTTCTCACTGCGGACGCGCAAGCGGTCGAAGGGAACGACCGGAGCTCCACGCGCCGCGCTCGTTCCGTGGTTCGTGATCGGATTCGTCGTGCTCGCGACGATGCGCTCGTTCGGCGCCATTCCCGAGCCCGCCGTAGCGATCGCGAAATTCGTCGCCGGTTGGCTGACGATTGCCGCCATGGCGGCGCTGGGCCTCTCGGTCGATGTGCGCGCGGTGCGCCGCGTCGGCGCCCGCGTCGTGATCGCCGTCGGCGGATCGCTGGCCGCGCTCATCATGCTCGCGGTGGGGCTGATCCGCCTACTGGCACTCCGCTGAGGGCTAGGCGACCTTGATGACCGCCGCCGCCCACTCCGCGCCGTCCGTGTCTTCCTGATAGAGCTTGTCGAGATCGACCGTGACGCCGGCGCCATCGCGCTGAATCGCGAAGCGATCCATGTTGCGCGTTGCGCGACCGCTTCCCGCGACGTATCCACCGTCGGGTGTGAACCGCGAATGGTGCTTGGGGCACTGGAAGCCGTGATCGCGATCGTCCCACTTGAGCGCGGTGTTCTGGTGCGGGCACGACAGGTTGAATGCGTAGATCGCGCTCTGCCACCGCACGAGGATGACGTCGTTGTCCTTGTCGATCTGCGCGCCGTCGCCCACAGGCACCGCGTAGCTCCGCGTATTGCGGTGCGAACGCATCGGTTCGGTGAACTCGAGCGGCATCGCGAACGCGGCAGTCTTGCTCATGCCAACGGCGACCAGAGCACCGGCCACGCTGAGAAAGCTGTCGCGCAAAAATCGGCGGCGGCTCGTCGGCAGGAAGCAGTCCTGCTCATTGCATTCGTCGTGAATGTTCGATTCTACGGATTCATCGGGCATATTGGACATGACAGTAGCCTTCATCGCTGTTGACACTCGACTCGGGTCGAAACCCTCATTGGATGTGATTCACGCGAAAACCGGGAGAGAGCGGTCATCGCGACGCCGTGGACGATTGTCTCGTCAACCAGGGCCCTCACACGGTACCCTGTAATGCGCGACTCGTGCCGACCTGTCGATGAAGCGTTAAGCGCTTCTAAACTATATGCTTACGCCGACCGCTCCCGAGGATGGTGGCGCCCAACTGTCCGTGTAGTGAGACGACCCCGTCCGGCAAAAAAGACGGGGTCGCTCACACGATACTCACGCAAACGCGGACACGCCATCAATCGCCGTGGCCGCTATGATCGTGGTCGTCATTTCCGTCGTGATTTTCGTCCTCGAACGCACGGAATGAGGCGGCAATTCGACTCCGGATCGTGCCCAGCAGCGATGAATTCGTTGCGATCGCACTGGGATCGACGAGCGATCCGTCCGAGTTCACGAGCCACGTATTCACCGGCACGTTCACCGTGATCGCTGTCGGCGTTCCTTCCGTCACGACGAGCGGAGTGGTGAATTGTATCTCGCCGCGCGTGTTGATGGGCAGCGTGACGTCGAACGGCTTGGTGTCGAAGGTTCCCTGGAGGCGTACGGTGGACACGCGCAACTCGAGCTCGCGGAAGGTTCCGGCTGGAATTGCGTTCGCCGGGAGCGTGACGAGCCCGCCGGCGAGCGGCAGGTCGACCGATGTCGTATCGATCCTCACTTCGGGGCAGTCCTCCATGGTCGTCGCGGTACCGCCGTGGTCTTCGTCGCCCTGGTCCTCACGGCATCCGTCGGTCGTCGCACGTTTGAGCTCGGCGCGCGCGAGGGTGAGCGTGACGTGGGTGAGATCCAGCGTGTGTCCACCGTTCGTGATCGGTGCGAGAGCGGCGGCGGCATTACTCACCGTGCTCGACGACGTAGTGAACGACAGTTGCGCGGGCGCGTTGCCACCGACGTCCACGGCGCTGGAGCAACCGATGATTCCGATCACACCCATCGCCATCGCGCCGCCCCGCGGCGACATCACACACTTTAACGTTCTCGAAAGCTGGCTCATGGTGCCGTACCTCCAGTTGGAGTCGTCTGCCGCTCGCGGGCATTGCGACTCGGTGCTGCAGTGAGCGCGAGGCGGACCTACCGTCCGTCGCGGACCAGAACACTGCACGAGCGTCATTCCACACAACTCGTGCGACACGACGCGAGTTCCTGAAGATCTCGCTACAGGCGGACGTTTGTTGTGTGCTGTATCACACTCTCGTCGCAACGCCGACGATGGTGACATTCCGGTGACATTTCGCGAGTCGTGATCGTCCGTGCGGGCGATGGCGTGTCAGCGGCCGACGAAAACGTCCGGCGCGTCTCAGCAGCTAGATGGCGTCGATCTGATCGAAGCGAATGAGTCGGGCTCGATCTTCATCCCACAGCGCGAGACGAAGCGCCGTCATTCCCGACGCGAGGGTCACCACCGGCGCCGTTTGCATGAGCGGATTCTCATCGTGGCACCGCTGCAGCCGGTAATTTGGAATGCGCGGCGCGAGGTGGTGCACGTGGTGGAGACCGATGTGCCCAGTGAACCAGCGCAGCGGCACCGACAGCTCGAGGTGTGAGCTGCCGCGCAACGCGGCGGTCGCATAGTCCCAATCGCCGTGCGACGTCCAGTACGCGTCCTCGAATTGGTGCTGCACGTAGAACAGCCACACGCCCGCCATGGCGGCCAAGTAATACGGCAACCCGTACACGACGAGCACCGTCGCCCAGCCGAGCATCCAGATCGCGACGGTCAATGCGACGACGATGCCGGCATTGGTCGCCCAGACGCTGTTGATTTGGCGCGTCCCGGTTGCCGTGCTGCGCGCGCGGAAGCGTTGGCCGAGCATCAGGTGGATAGGACCACCGAAGAGAAGAAGCGCCGGATGGCGAATGACGCGGTACCAGAACTGTTGGCGACGAGTCTTCGCCTGATATTCGCGCACGGTGAGCGTTGGCACGTCGCCGTGCCCGCGGCGCTCGAGGTCGCCCGACGACGCGTGATGGAGCGCGTGATCGCGTCGCCATTGACCGAAGGGCGTGAGCGTGAGCACGCCGGTGGCGTACCCCACGACGTCATTGAGTCGTCGCGACGCGAAGAACGAGCCGTGCGCGCAATCGTGCATCAAGATGAACGTGCGAACAAGCAGGCCGGCCGTGGGCAGCGCGAGCAGTGCAACGATCGCCAGCATAGACCGATGGAGCGCCATCGTCGCTGCCGACAGCGAGAGCGCCAGCAACGCGAGCGTGGTGACGAGCTGAAAGGTGGCGCGGCGCGTGTCAGGGCCGACGTAAGGTTCGACGACGCGCCGCCAGTCCGTAGTTACCGCGGCTGGCGCCGCACTCACTCCACACCCGCGAGGGCCGCGCTATCGATGCCGGTGAGCGCCGCGCTGCTGAAGTATTGTCCGGCGAGATTTCGTGACGAATACGCGGTGCCCGCGGCACCCTCAGCGCGCCAACACCAATCGTCCGGACCTTTCGCTTCGGGACGAAAGAGCTGCTCGCGGGTCGGCGATGCAGTCTTCGCGCCGCCCATGCCACGCCCGTGAGTGATCGAGCCAGCCCATTCGATCACCAGCAGTCGGCCGTCGGCCAGATTGCCGCTGCGCGCGGCCACCCATGAGAGACTGAGACCGACCGACCCAAGCTGCACCACGAGGCGCTGCGGCGAGCTGTGGAACTCCACATGACCATCGGTTCGATCGCCGCCAACCGATTTGACACGCGTCGCCAACTCGGTCGTGAGAGTGTCGAGCTCGCGGCGCAATGCCGTCTGCGCTCGCGGCTGCGCCATGTACGGCTGCGCTTCGTTCCAGACAGGACCCGTCTTCACCGGCTCGGCGGTTTCCGCGGCTGGCGCCGCCGTGACTTTCGCGCCGGACGCAGCGACCGCGTTGGCAATGGCAGCCACCGTGCCCGCCACACCCAGCTCACTCATGACCAGACGGGGAGCACCGGCCAACCACGCCGGGACCGGTTCGCGATCGAGCGTCACGACACAGATGGACCGCTGCTGCTTGGCTCGAACGCGTTCACGCAGCGCCTCGACGTCTGCCGCCGTTCCGCCTTCGCGGCCCCACAGCCGTTGGTGCAGCACGACGACGATGCGCGCCGATCGCTCGAACACGGACGCCGCGGTCGAGTCGGATCGCGGCTCGGTGCTACCGTCGGCGAGCTCGGTCTGCCAGAAGACTGGCGCCGAAAGCCTCAGCCCAAGTCGAGCAAACAAATCGCCGACGAGCAGGGAATCGTACGAGACCGCCGAAATCGCTACGTCGTGCGTGAACGTCGTCATCAGTTCCTCGAGACCAAGGATGCGAGTAATACCGCGAAGCAAACCGCGCGGCCGTCGGACATTCGGCGTCCTCGGTGGGGACGAGAAAGCTGGATCGCGTCGCGCTCGAGGATCGATGCGCCGGTCGGCACCAACCGATTCAGGAAAGGAGCAGTTCGAGACGGCTCGCCAGCGACTGTAATCTAACTCCGGTGCGCGCTCCCCGCTCAATGCACCCCGCCCATGAGCCCTCGAACAGGCTTGATGAGCAAGAACGCGACGAATGACGCGCCGAGGCAGACCGCCGCGACCACACCGAACAATTGCGGCAGTGGCGCGGACGAGATGAAGCCCGCGGCAAACCCGGCGACCTTGTTGCCGACCGAGTCGGCGAGAAACCAAACGCCGAGCATCATGCCGACGATCTTGACCGGCGCCAGCTTGGTGAAGACCGACAACCCCACCGGAGAGAGCGACAGCTCGCCAAGCTCCTGAATGAAGTAGCATCCGATCAGCCAGAGCGGGCTAACGCGCACGCCCGGTGAGTCTTGAATGCTGTTCGCCGGCAGCAGCAGAAACAGAAACGACACGCCGATCATGAGCAGGCCAAATGCGAACTTCGCCGGCGTCGACGGCTCGCGCGACCCGAGACGAACCCAGAGCCAAGCGAACGCGGGCGCGAGCACGATGACGAAGATCGCCTGGACCGTCAGAAACCAGCTCGACGGAAAGCTGACGCCGAGAATGGATGTCCGCGTGTAACGATCGCCGAACAAGTTGAGCGTTGACCCGGCCTGCTCGTACGCTCCCCAGAAGATCGCGGCGAAGACGAAGAACACCGCCATCGCGGCAAGTCGCTTCCATTCGACTTTCGTGAATCCACCGATGGTGCGCTCGGTGGGCGCAGACGATGCGACCGGCGCGGCGCGCGCCACCTTACGTTGCGCGGCGAGGCGATCGATGGCCGGCTGTAGGTGGCGTCGGCCCAGGACGTATTGAATGAGTCCGAGCGTCATGCCCACGCCGGCGCACGCGAACCCCAGATGCCAATCGACACGCTGAGCGAGGTATCCGGCGATGAACGGTCCCAGCGCGGCGCCGAGGTTGATGCCCATGTAGAAGATGGAGAATCCGGCGTCGCGCCTCGCGTCCTTCGTGTCGTACAACGATCCGACGATGCCACTGACGTTCGGCTTGAGGAGCCCGGTGCCGATGACGATGAAGGCGAGGCCGGCGTAGAAGAAGGGCAGTGGATGGAACGCGAGCGTGAAGTGGCCAAGCGCGATGATGATTCCGCCGATGAGCACACTCTTATACTGGCCAAGCCAGCGGTCGGCGATGATGCCTCCGAAAATCGCGGCCGCCCAGGCACTCGCCGTATACGTGCCGTAAACCGATCCCGCGCGCTTGTCGTCGAAGCCCAGCGCGTGAACCATGTACAAAATGAGAAAGGCCCGCATGCCGTAATAGCTGAAGCGCTCCCACATCTCGGTGAAGAAGAGCGTCGAGAGGCCCCGCGGGTGGCCGAAGAATCCGATATCGAGCGTCGCGGGGCGCGGTCGATCGCCAATGGGATCGTCGAACGGACCTTGGACTGTTGCGCTCATTCATGACCTCTGGCTTGCGTGGTATAACCGGTATCTGCCGGCCCCGTTGTTGGGGGATAGACGGGTCCGAGCCCGGGCTTATATCGCGCGCCCGTTCACCCGAGTCAACCACGCGTGTGTCCGAGAACCTGTGCCGCAACGCGCGCCCCGCGAACGAGGACTCGGCGTTCCGCGTGAGCTGAACGTCACCCGGCGAGAGACGGGAATGCAGCGACCAATAACCGATGTGTCGGATCTCGGCGGGGTTCTGCGTATGTCGTAAGTAGCTGGGGCAGGCCGGTGCCGGCCGCCCATCTGCCCAAACTGCGACGCTACGTTGGGAGTCTCGATGCACCCGAAAACCTGGATTCTGTCTGCGGCACTAGCCGCGGCCGTTGCGCTCATTGGTTGCTCCGATCGGCCGACCGCCCCGCGAGTCGTCAGCGCGTCGCGCGGCGAGGACGTCACCCCGACCACGACGGATATCGTCACGCCAGCTCTCGTCCGGCAACTCGCCGCCGGACGCGGGATTGTGCCACTTCCGCCGCGCCCCTATGTCCGGCCCGCGCTCGCCAAGCTCGGACAGGCGCTCGCGTTCGATAAGATTCTCAGCGGCAACCGAGACATCGCGTGCACCACCTGTCATCTTCCGGCATTCGCCACAGGTGATGGAAAAAGCCTGTCCATCGGGCAGGGCGGGGTCGGCTTGGGTCCGACCCGCACGCATCCGCGAGGAGTGTTCATCCCTCGTAACGCGCCGCCGCTGTTCAACCTGAGCGCGATGCGTCATTTGTTCTGGGACGGACGCGTCCAAGTCGACGCGCAAGGCGGCTTCCACACGCCGGCCGGATCGCAGATCACGCCGCCAATGGCGCGCACGTTCGAGTTCGGCGCCGTGTCGGCGCTCGCGATGTTTCCGGTGACGAATCGCTTCGAGATGCGCGGCGACTCCGGCAACGAGCTGGCGCAGATCGATGATGCCAATCTCACCGGCATTTGGGCGGCACTCATGCGGAGGCTCGGCGCGATCGACGAGTATCGAGGATTGTTCGAGGCCGCTTATCCAGGCACGCGCTTCGAGGACATGACCTTCGCGCACGCGTCGAACGCGATCGCCGGCTTCATCATCGATCGATTCTCGTTCGCGAACTCGCCATGGGATCAGTTCCTGGCGGGCAACGACGCGGCGCTCAGCCAACGTCAGCTCGACGGCGCCGAGACGTTCCTCACGCTCAAATGCTCGATCTGCCATAACGGTGCGACGCTGAGCGACGAGCAGTTTCACAATGTGGCCGTGCCGCAGATCGGACCGGGTGAAGGCAACGGCGCCACGCACCTCGATGATTTCGGACGCATGAACGTGACGGGCGATCCGGCTGACGAGTACCGCTTCCGCACGTCGCCGCTTCGCAATGTCGAGCTGACGAGTCCCTACGGTCACGACGGAGCGATCACGACGCTACGAGGGTTCGTCGAGCACTACAGCGAGTCCGACCTCAAGCTGTTCTCGTACGATCCCACACAGCTCGAGCCGGCGCTTCGCGGCACATTGCTGCCCACGGCGCCGTCGATCCTTGCGGCGCGCGACACGCTGCTCAATGGAGTCGTGGTCACGCCCGATCTCGTCGACAGGCTCATGGATTATCTGCTGGCGCTCACGGATAACGCCGCGCGCGATCTCTCGCGCACGGTTCCGGTCCGCGTGCCGAGCCGACTTCCAGTCGATCATCCGTAGTCGTGGCGGTCGGGCGGCCGCGTCGATTGCGGAACGTGGCGGTCGGGACGCGCCCTACGGAATGGCGCGCCCCGCCGACCGCACGAGGTGATACTGCGTCTGCCGGGCGAGCGCCCACCGAACGGTCCCGTCGGGTCCGACGACGGCGTCCTCCTCCTGCGCCGAGCGAACGGGCTGGTTGCCCCACTCCGGAACCGGCGTCGTCGCCTGAAGCTCGATCGAGAACCACATATTGGGGATGACCTTGGCGTCCCCGCGTCCAGGCACGCCGTCTTGATAATCCCAGAGGCCGATGAGCGGGCCGGCGCCGTGACCGTTGAGACCGATGGGATGCGAGTACACCGTGCCGTCGATCCCCGCGGCCGTCATCTTCGCGCGCGACGACTTGAGAATCTCGTTGCCGCTGCGGCCGGGCTTGATCTCGCCCAGGACGATGTCCTGCAGCCTATTCGAGTTTGCTAACGCAGCCTTGAGTCCCGACGGCACGTCCGTCTCACCATCGAGCAACACGTAGCCCATATGCTGCGTGTCCGTGTTGAGCCGCATCGCCGTGATGCCGAAGTCGCAGTGGAGCACGTCACCTTTCTGGATGATCGGATTATCGCCCGGATCGGTCACTCCTTTGCGCTGTACTTCGACCGAAGGGTGGAACCAGGTTCCGAGGCCCAGGTCGTTCACCTTCTGGCGCATCCACCACACGACATCGTCCGTCCGCGTGACACCCGGCGTGATGACGACATTCGAGAACGCGGTGTCGATGATGCCCCAAACCACTTCCTGCATCTTCTTGTAGGTGTCGGCCTCGCCGCTCGATCGTGTAGCGATGAGATCGAGTGGCAGATCATCGGCGTGTCTAAAGCGCGCCGTCCACTTCGGCCCCAACGCCGCCTTCATTCCCTCGAGCTCGCCCGCCGATAGACCGTCGTTGAATGCGAACACGCGCGACACGTCGATGGCGATCGTCTTTGGGTTTCGCTTTTCGATCTCTTTCTTGAGCACCTGCCATTGCTCGTCGCCCCACAGCTCGGCTTGCGCCTGAACCTGACCGCCGGCAGGACCAGCCGCTGGTTTGGTCGAGCGAATTGCCGTGAAGACGCCGCCCTGCGACGTCCCGCCCATTGCGAGTCGCTCGAATGGCTTGGCGCAGTCAGCGCGAATGAACGCGCACGGATCGTAGAAGAGATAGATCGTCCGGCGGCGAGCGGACATCGTCGTCGGCGAGACGATGGATGAGAACACCGGATCCTCGTTGTACTCACGCATCGGCACGACCCACATGTCGACGCCGTGTTTCTTCATGAGCACCGGCAGCACGTTCTTCATTCGCTCATCGAGCCACCGCTGCTCGAGGTCCGCTTGTTCGCGGAGGGTGCCGAACGGGCGATACGTCTGAAATTGCTGCGCCGCAAGCGGGGCGGCGGCGAGCGTGAGTACCAGGACGGTTGCTCTCATTGTGATGTCCCGCGTCGAGTGAGCTATGGTGTGGCGCGTCGCGTCTGACGCACGAGCAAGGTGAGCATGAATGCCACCGCCGCGACGACGACCCCGGCCAGTGTAGGATCGAGCCACGGCATGCGCGTCGCAAGCAGAAACTTGACGACCAGCAACGCGACGACCCCGCCGGCAATGCCGGCCAGTGCTTCCGCGGACCCGGCGCGCCGGGTGTAGAGTCCGGCAACGATCGGCACGAACAACGTGGCGATGAGCAGCGCATAGAAGATTCGAAGGGCGTCGATCACCGTCGGCAGCCAAAGTGCGAACAACACAGCGCCGACGCCGCCGGCCACCGCCGCGAGCCGGGCGACGCGGAGCAGCTGCGCATCCGTCGCCGACGGGCGTAGGAATCGCTTATACAGATCCTGAGACAGCGACGTCGCGAGCATGAACAGCAGCGCGTCGCACGTGCTCACCTCGGCCGAAAACACCGCGGCGAGCGTGAGCGCGCCGAGCGCCGCAGGCAGCTGTTCGATCAGCACCGTCGGAAGCACGAGGTTCGGGTCGGTGATCCCCGGATGCGCGACGCGTGCAGCCATACCAAAGAGCGGTGGAATGAATGCGAACAACGACAGCACCAGCGCCTGCACACCGATCCCTTTCGCGACGGCCCGCGCACTCGATGCGCCGTACGCTTTCTGCATGAGACCCGGTGAGATGACGAACGCAGGACTCAGCACCAATAGCATCCATCCCGAGCCGGGTCCAGTCGAGTGCAGAATGTTCCCGAAGGTAGGCGGCACGCTCGCGCTCGCGAAGATGCCCGCCAACCCGCCTACGTGGCCGAGCACCATGGGCAGCGCAATGAGGAAGCCGGACAACAACACGATGAGTTGGATGACGTTCGTCCACACCGTGCTGATGGCGCCGCCCGATACGAACACGATCGTCACCACCGACGCGCTGATGATCGTTCCGGCCCAGCGAGGCACGTGCGCCACGACGCTCAGCACCGCAGCGCCGGCGATCAATTGTCCGGCAAAGATCGACAGCGTGCCGAGCCACAGCAGCGACGACACGATCGCGCGCACAGCCGGTCCATAGCGTAGCTCCAGGTAGTCGCCGGTCGTGTAGAGGTTATGCTCCGACGCGATGCGCCACACGCGCGGCCCAATGAACAGGGCGAGAAAGATCGATCCGATCGCCGCCGACCCGTTCCACCACCATGCGCCGATCCCGTCGCGATAGCCGAGGCCCGTAGCGCCGACCGTTGCGCCGGCGCCGATGTTCGACGCCAACACTGTCGTGAAGATCAGCGGCGCGCTGAGCCGTCGGCCGGCGACGAAGAAATCGGCGCTGCCGCGGACCATCCGCGCCACGACCAATCCGATCACGATCAACGCGATCGAATAGAGGAGAAGGAGCGCGAGATGAATGTTCAGAGAATTATCTGAAGCGCGGAGGAACGGTGTGAAGCTGGCGCGCCGAGGCTAGACCGCCGAGACTGTCCGCTTCCGTCGCCGCGCGCACGATTGCCTCGGCGAGGACGTCGGCGGCGAGTGCGCCGATCGTCGTCAGATCGGCAGTTCCATTCCAAAGACCGGTGGCCAGACCAAACACCGTGTCGCCATCACCCAGCGTGTGGGACGGATTGATCGCGCGCGCCAGGCCGTCGTCGGCCATGAGGGCGAGTCTGCCCGCCTGCACTTTGGTCAATTTCGCGTTGGTGGCAACGACGGCGAGTGTCGTGTTCTCGCCGGCGCGCGGCGGCCTGATGACGGCGCCGCTGCGGAGCAGCTTGCGCGCGTCGGCCAGCGTTCCGTTCGGGTTGCGCACGCCCGCGACGACTTGTCCGGTCGTGGGATCGATGATGTCGCCGACAGCATTGACGACGGCGATCGCGCCGACGACGAGCCCGTTCGGCAATGTGATCGACGCCGACCCGACGCCCGATTTCATCGGCAGCTTTCGCTGCGCTGGATTCTGCTCGAAGCCACCGAGCTTGCCGACCGTGGCACCGGCGCCGGCGCCAACGTTGCCCTCGGCGACCGGACCGTTGCTGGCCGCGGTTGCGGCTTTGTAGCCGCAGTCGGCCGTTGGCCGAGTCTTGGGATCGGCGACGAACGGCAGATCGAAGATCACCGCGGCGGGCACGATGGGAACGACACCGGCCGACGTCTTGAAGCCGACGTTCCTTTCCTCGAGATAGCGCATCACGCCCTGCGCGGCGTCGAGGCCGAACGCGCTGCCGCCGGAGAGCACGATGGCGTTCACCTTCTCGACCATGTTCAACGGATTGAGCAGATCCGTCTCGCGCGTGCCGGGCGCCGCACCCCGTTGCGACACTCCAGCGGCCGCGCCGTCTCCGTCGATCAGAACGACGGTGCAGCCCGTAGGTCGGCGCGCCAGTGTGAAATGGCCGACCTTGATTCCCGGCACATCGGTCAAGCCTTTCCCGCGCTCGGATCGCGGCGCTTGCGCCTGCAGTACAGCGAGCGGGAGCCCGAACGCGGCGACAACGAGACGCTCTGCCACCGCCCGCCGGAGTCTCGAGGACCCGGCACGCGGTGGCATGCGGCCGTGCACGCTACGCCCGAACCAATTTCTTGAATGCCACTCGATGAGGTTGATCCGCATCGGCGCCTTTCCGTTTGTGCAGGTCTTCCACGTACGACTGGTAGTTCCCCTCGTGCCACACCACTTCGCTGTTGCCCTCGAACGCGAGAACGTGCGTCGCGATGCGGTCGAGAAACCAGCGATCGTGGCTGATGACGACCGCGCATCCAGCGAAATCGATCAGCGCATCCTCGAGTGCCCGCAACGTGTCGACGTCCAGGTCGTTGGTCGGCTCGTCGAGCAACAGCAAGTTGCCGCCGGACATGAGCGTTTTCGCAAGATGCAAACGATTCCGCTCGCCGCCTGAGAGCAGTCCCACTTTCTTCTGCTGGTCGGTGCCGCGGAAGTTGAAGCTCGATAGATACGCGCGGCTGTTGAGCTCTTTCTTGCCGACCATGATCATCTCTTGGCCGCCGGAGATCTCCTGCCACGCGGTCTTGCTTCCGTCGAGCGTGCGATTCTGATCGGTGTAGGCGATCTGCACGGTCTCGCCGATCTTGAGTGTGCCGCCGTCCGGCTCCTCTTGGCCGACGATCATCTTGAACAACGTCGTCTTGCCGGCGCCGTTCGGCCCGATGATGCCGACGATGCCGCCGCGTGGCAACGCGAACGTCAAGCCGTCGAACAACAGTTTGTCGCCAAAGGCCTTCTTGAGATCGCGCGCCGTGACCACGTCGTTGCCCAACCGCGGCGGCGGCGGGATCACGATCTCATGTTGGAGAATTTTCTCCGCGGTTTCCTGCTCGGCGAGCTCTTCGAACTTCTGAATGCGCGCTTTGTTCTTGGCCTGCCGCGCCCGCGGCGCGAGGCGAACCCACTCGAGCTCGCGCGCGAGCGTGCGTTGGCGCGCCGACTCGGTCTTTTCTTCGACGGCGAGTCGCGTGCGCTTCTGCTCGAGCCACGACGAGTAGTTGCCCTCGTACGGAATTCCGTAGCCGCGATCGAGCTCGAGGATCCATCCGGCCACGTTGTCCAGGAAGTATCGATCGTGCGTCACCGCCACGACGGTCCCGGCGAAATCGTGCAGGTACCGCTCGAGCCACGCGACGCTTTCGGCGTCGAGATGGTTCGTCGGCTCGTCGAGCAGGAGCATGTCGGGCTCCTCGAGCAGCACGCGACACAGTGCAACGCGGCGACGTTCGCCCCCCGAGAGCCTGTTGACATCGGCGTCGCCCGGCGGGAGCCGCAGCGCGTCCATGGCGATCTCGATCTTGTTGTCGAGATTCCACAGATCGTGCGCATCGATCTGTTCCTGCACGCGTGCCTGACGCGCGAGCAGCTTTTCCATCGCACTATCGTTCATCGGCTCGGCGAACTGCATCGAGATGGATTGGAACTCGTCGAGCAGGTCGCGCTGGGCCTTTACCGCGAGCTCAACGTTGCCTCGCACGTCGAGGCTCGGATCCAATTCCGGCTCCTGCGACAGGTAGCCGATGCGCGTGCCCTCGGCCGCCCACGCCTCGCCCTGAAAATCGTGATCGACGCCGGCCATGATGCGCAGCAGCGACGACTTGCCCGCGCCGTTCGCGCCGAGCACGCCGATCTTTGCGCCGTGATAGAACGACAGCCAAATGCCACGCAAAATCTCCCGCGACGGCGGGACGACTTTGCGCAAATCCTTCATGACGTAAATGAATGACGGAGGAGCCATTACCAATCAGTTGGGTTCGCGGTTCGTGAGGAATCTAACCGCGGGCTCACCGCGTGAATCAGTGGTCCGGCCGGCCGCTTGGCGTGAGGCGCAACTCCCATGTCTCCGCCACGAGTGACTCGCCAAACAAATCGTGCGGATCTTCCGCCACGAGCTTGAATCCGGCGGCTGCGTAGATCCTTCGCGCCGCGGTGAGCTCGCGTTGAGTCCACAAGATGATCTTCTTGTAGCCCGCCTGTCGCGCGAAGCGAATGACTTCGTCGACGAGGCGCGAGCCAAGCCCCAGCCCGCGCGCCGACGGCTCGACGAGTAGGAGACGAAGCTTGGCGACCGTTTTGCTCTTGGCCACGACGAAGATCGATCCCACGATCTCACCGTCGCGCTCGGCGATCCAACAGCGTTCGCGCGCCGGATCGAAGTGGTCGATGAAGTCCGCGACGACGCGCGCCACGATCGCCTCGAACCGCTCGTCCCAGCCGTACTCCTCGAAGTAGAGCACGCCGTGCCGATGGACCACCCAGCCCATGTCGCCAGGCCGATGGGATCTGAGCATGTATGGGGACGTGCGCCCAGCGGACGGGGCGTCGCTGCGACCGAGAGACGTGCGGATCGCCCGCATGGCGTCGAGGATGTGGCGCTGGTCCGCCGCCGGTAGCGGCTGGAGCATCGCTACGATCTCCTCGCGGGCGCGCGCGTCGAGTGGCGAGAAGGCGCGGCGGCCGGCAGCGGTCAGGCGCAGCAACGCACGACGCCGGTCGTTCGGGCCGGCCTTCGTCGTGACCAACCCGCGCTTCTGGAACGACCGGAGCGTTCGGCTCAGGTACCCCCGGTCGAGCCCGAGCGTCTCGGCGATTTCGCTCGCCGTCGGGTGGTGGCGATTCGCGAGCTCGAAGAGGACGCGGACTTCAGTCAGCGAAAACTTGCTTTCGAGATGTCCTTCGCCGAGCGCACCGATCCGGCGCGTGTAGAACCTGTTGAATTCACGCACGGCCTCGGCGCGTTGTTCGATCTGACGCATGGATCCCCCGAGCGAACTGACGAGGGAATCATAGTCGGTCAATTAGTTGACTTTGTCAACCATCTCAACCCGTCTCAGCCAGTTCCTTTCCCGGTCCCATGTCCGGTCGTGGTGGACTGACCGCGTCCGCGCCCGTGCGACTGTCCGCCCAGCGCGCTGACCAAACGCTGCATCGGCGATGTCGAGGCGACGGAGCCGATCCACGCGAAGTCGGTTCCCACTCCGATCGCGGTGGTCCAACTGGCCGCGCCACCGCTCACCCGATGCGAACCGCTGATCGTGAGCGTCGTCGATCCGAGCAGCGCGATCGAGAGGCCGGCCCCCATGGCCCGCGCGGGTCCGGCCGAGTCGGCGCTCGCGAAATCGCCATCGAGGCTGACGGAGGCGCCGACGCGATCACTCAACTGATAACTGATCTCGGCCTCGCCCCACGTCGACGTCGAGCCGCCGAGTCCCGACTGGAATGAGAAGTCACTCAACGGCCGACCTGCGCCGACGTGAAAGGACAGTTGGTCGGTCGCGGCCAGATTGAGCCCGCCACTCATGCTGTAGCCCGTCTTCCCCGACCCGAATCCACTCGCCGTGTCGCCGACCGGAATGCTGGCGGCGAACGTCGCGCCCACGGAGAGCGGCGTGTGCGGGATTCCGTGATCGTAATCGACGTCGACAGGAATGTCGGTCATACCGTGCGCGTTTCCGCCGATGGCGGCCGGAAACTGAACGCGCGCCGCCGCCGGTGTCGCGGCGATCGCCAGACCCTCGAGCACATGGAGACGAAGCACCGCTCCGAATGATTGCTGGGTCCGGCCGTCGGGAAAGCTCATCGCGCCGCCGGTGACGCCATACGTCAGCCCGCGAGTCGGCTCGTCTCCCTCGAGCTTGGTGCTGTCGTTCGCCGCGTTTTTGGCGCTGCTCGTATCACGCTTCGCCTGGGCGAACAGCGGACGCGACGAGGCCAACGCAAGAGCTAGAACCAGGTATCTCGGAATCATCGTGTGCGGGTGTGTGTGTGGTCAACGCCATGCTCATCGCTCCAGATCGACGCGATGTCGTGGCCTTCGATGACGTTGGCGTGAACCATCCAGCCGAACATGTTGGGATGGAAATCCCCGTTCGCGGCGTCGCATGCGGGCTTGGTCGCGATCGGACTCTCGGGCCCGAACACCGGGTGGCCGTCGCGCTGTTCGGTCCATCGCGCCTGATCGCCCCTCTTCGGGACGCACCAGTTCACGTGCTTGTGCCATTGAGCGACGCCGAGTGGAACACGCGCATCGAGACGATCGAGCGTCGCGTTCTTCGGCATGGTGTACATCGCGCCGACGAGGTGCAGCGCGCCATCCGCGCCCCGCTTGTAGAGAATCGATGTCGGCTTCGACGCGTCGAAGTGGAAAGCGGCGAGAAACGCGCGGCGATAATTAGTGAAGTGATAGACACGCTGCTGTTGGACATTCGGTAAGAACATCGTGTAGCCATCGGCTCGTGCGACCGCCGTGTCCTGGTATTTTTCGATCGCACGTCGGAGCTCATCGGCGATCTTCGTCGCCCGGACCGTGTCGTCGCGGGTCGCGGGTCGGAGCGGCGTCAGCTCCATGTGCTTCATCATGTTCTCATCCATCGGACCGCTCATGGCGTGGTCGGCCATGCCGGTCATCTGGGCGCTATCATTCATAGGGCGGACGCCGGGGACCGGTCGAGGCTGACCACTTTGGGCCGCGACCGTGGTCGGGAACCATGTCGCAGCGGCGAGTATTGGCACCGCCAAACCAACGAATGTTCCGATTCTCGCTGTTTTCATAGCTTTCCTCTGTCATTGACGCCGCGAATTGGCCGCCGGTTACAACCGTCCTGTGGATCTCTCTAACTTCTTGCCCAGCTTATCCGGGAGTCCGCTCAAAGCGATTCCCTTTGTCTTCCTTGGGGGGGTACTCACGAGCCTCACCCCCTGCATCTATCCGATGATCCCGATCACCGCGGCGATCGTCGGGGGGACGTCGGTGGCGGATACGAGCGCGCCTCGTGCGCCGCGCTGGCGCCCGCTGGTTCTCACCCTCACGTACGTATTCGGACTGGCGCTGGTTTATTCGGCGCTCGGGCTGTTCGCGGGGCTTTCGGGAACGCTCTTCGGATCGGTGAGTACCAATCCGTGGTTGTATCTGGCCATGGCGAACCTGCTGCTGCTGGCTTCGTTGGCCATGCTCGACGTGCTTCCGGTCCGCGTGCCCGCGGCGATCATGCACCGAGCGGCCACGGCGGGGACAGCGGGGCGCGTGTCCGGTGCGTTCACCATGGGGGCGATGTCCGGACTGGTCGCGGCCCCCTGCTCGGCGCCCGTCATGGCCGCGGTGCTCACGTGGGTCTCGTCGACCAAAAGCGCCGGACTCGGATTTCTTTACTTGTTCGTGTTTTCGTTGGGCATGTGTACGCTGCTCGTCGTCGTCGGCTTGTCGTCGGGCGCGATCGCCCGGCTGCCGCGTGCGGGCATGTGGATGGTATGGATCAAGCGGTTCTTCGCGTTGGTGATGATCGCGGTGGCGGAATACTATCTCGTCAAAATGGGTCAACTGATTATATGAGACGCTGGATCGCTGGAACGGTGGAAGGACGGAAGGCGCAGCGCGCGCTCGCGGCATTGGTCGCGCTCGTCCTCGTGGCGGCGCCGGCACGAGCGTGGAGCCAGGATCTGGGGATCGAGGTTGGATCGGTGGCGCCGTCGGCCAAGGTACACACGCTCGACGGACAGGAAGCCGATTTGGCGCAGTACGTCGGCAAGACACCGGTCGTGATGGAGTTTTGGGCGACGTGGTGTCCGAATTGCGCTGAGCTCGAGCCGACGCTTCTCGACGCAGCCAAGAAGTACGGAACGCAAGTCAAGTTCGTCGGCGTCGCGGTCTCGGTGAACGAGACCCCCGCGCGCGTGAAAGCGTTCGTCGCGAAACACGGATTGCCGGGCGATCAGTACTTCGACACCAAGGGCAACGCCACCGGAGCGTACGACGTTCCGGCCACGTCGTACGTCGTGGTGCTCAACAAAGCGGGCAAGGTCGTCTACACCGGCCTCGGTGGAAAGCAGAACCTCGAGGCGGCGATCAAGAAGGCGTTGTAGGCCGACCTACAGGGTTCGCCCCAGGCTCGCGAGGCCGTCGAGAATGTCACTGACGTCCGCGGTCGTCGTTCGCGGATTCATCATCGTCACGCGCAGCACGCGGCGGCCGTCGAGATTGGTCCCGGTAATCCATCCCTCGCCCGACAAATTGTAGCGCTCGCGTAGCTCGCGGTTGAGTGCGTCGAGCGCTTCGTTGCTTCTCGTTCCTTCGCCGACGTAACGGAAGCAAAGAATGTTGCCCTCGGGCTCGTGCATCGCCTCGAAGTCGCCGCGATCGCGGATCGCCTCCCACATCTGTCGCGCGAGCGCGCAGAAATAGTCGTACAGCTCGGCGAGTCCGTTCGCGCCATAGCGCTGAAGCGCCACCCAGAGCTTGAATACGTCGGCGCGGCGCGTACAAATGAAATTGCGCGTCCCTTGATCCCAGACGCGCTCGCCTTCGGCTTGGTTGAACAGATACGGCGCGCGCTGCGAGAATGCCGAGTCGAGGTCGTGCTGGTCACGCACGAGAATCATTCCCGTCTGCGACGGCAGCAACATCATCTTGTGCGGATCCCACGCCACCGAACGTGCGCGCTCGATGCCGCGCAGCCGGCTCCGATGCGTCGCCGAGAAGAGCGCCGAACCTCCGTGCGCCGCGTCGACGTGCAGCCATACGCCGTGCTGATCGCACAGTCCGGCGATCGTTTCCAAGTCGTCGAATGATCCGGTGGCGGTCGAGCCGGCCGTGGCGACGACGGCCATGACGCGCCGGCCGAGGCGTCCAAGCTCGGTGAGCGCCTCGCGCAACGCGGCGGTGTCCATCCGGAAGTTGTGCGACCGAATCGCTAGCACGTTGCGCATGCCGAGCCCGAGCTCGGCGCCGGCGCGCGTGACGGCGTAGTGCGCGTGCTCGCCGCAGAGCAGCACCGGCGGATCGGACCCGACGCCGTTGGTCCACGCGTCGGGCAGCGACACGCCGCGCGCGGCTAGGAGTGCCGTGAACGTGGCTTCCGTGCCGCCGCTGGTGAGCGTTCCGCCGCTGCCGATCGGCAATCCGGCCAGCTGGCACATCCACTCGATGACGCGATGCTCGAGCACCGTGGCGACGGGCGACATCTCGAACACGGCCACCGACTGATTGAGCGCCGCCGTGATCGACTCCATCCACACCGCGGCCGGCAGCGGACCGGCGATCTGATGTCCGACGTATCGCGGATGATAGAGGTGGTTGCAGTCGGGCAGAACGTCGGATCGCACACGCGAGATGATCGAATCGATCGACTGACCGTCGCGCGGCAGCGGTTCGTCGAACCGCGCCGCGAGGCCGGCCGGGGTGTGCTGCGTCGAGACGCGTCCGGCGCGGCCCCGCGTTTGGGCGAAGTAGTCAGCCGCGATGCCGACGAAGGCGCGGCCGACGGCGGCGTCCCCGTCGGCTTCGATCCTCGAAAGAATGTCGGGTGACTTCAGCGGTGCGACGATTCGGGCGAGATCGCTCATGTCGGAGGAGCGCCGGTGAACGGCAACTCGAGGACTTTCTGTGTTCTGGTAAGGTCGGTCGATCGATACGCCTGGATCGAGTCGACACGGACGGGCTCATTGATCCGGACGCGCAACAATTCGCGAAGCCGCTCGCGATCCAGCTCAGGATAGAAGCTCAGTGTGACGTGCGGTGTGAAGGTAAATCTGGGTTGCTCGAAGGATAACCCGCTCGACTTGATCAGCTCGTGCAGCGCGCGAATCGGCCCGTGGGGATCGATTGGCATGACGACTACGGTGCTCTGCATGAAACGCATCGGCGGCTCGAGGAGTACGCTGAACGTCGGAGTCGCCGTGGCGATTGGCTCGAGTGCTGCGCGAAGCTCCTCGTCGGTCGTGTCGGGCGAGATCGGTCCCATGCCAGACGAGCCGGTGATGGTGATGTGCGGCGGAAGCTCAGCCGCCATGCGCGGGTCGTAGCGCCGTTGGATCTCCCGCACTCGATCCGCGATGACGCCGTGGAGCTCGGCCATCATGACGATGCCCGGCTTCATTGCCGCGCGGTCAGCGCGTCAACAACGGCAGAATCGACAGGGAGATTCTGTGCGGATCCGAAGGCGACAGCGAGGCGCGCAACAGCCATCGATCGAGTTGGTTGGTGGGATGCGTACGATGATAGCGCACCACCTTCGTTCCCGCGAAAGTCCCGATCGCCGCGCCCATGATGACGTCGCTCGCCCAGTGACGATTCTCGTACATACGCGACGCGCCGACCGCGATGGCCCCGCCGTACAACGCCGGCCCGATGGCGTAATAGGTGGTCTGCGGCCACCAACGACTCGTCTCCGCGCTCACGGCCGCTGCCGCAGCGAAGGCGGCCACCGTGTGTCCCGACGGGAACGAGCGATACGGATCACCGCGATGCAGTCCGCGCAACAGTTGCCAGTCGTCGGGGTTTGGACTCACCGTGTCGACGAACGGCCGCGCGCGGCCAAACGAGTACTTGAGCACGTCGGCGAATCCCGCACCGACGAACAACGCTTCCGTGCCGCGGAGCCCGAGCTCGGCGAGGCGCTCACTGTGGCTCACCCGCCCCACCGCGTACATCGACGTTCCGATGATGACGGATCCGGGCTCGGCGATCGTGCGCACGACGGCGGCGGCGGTGCGCAGGAGTTTGCGTTGCTGAGAGTACGGTCGCTGTAACGAGAGCGCAGCGCTCTTGTCGAGGGGACGGATCGCCAGCGTCCCGATAACGAAGCCGCCGGCCAGCACGCCGTCGCGCCAGGTGAACAAGGGACGTTGATACGAACCGTCGCCCACCTGCGCGAGGCACGGTTGCACGAGTAGGGGAAGCGCGAGCAGCGTCGTTAGACAGCGGCGGAACTCTCGCGCGCGTCGCGCTCCTGGTAATCGATGTGTGCCGGCGCGACTACATCGTGACTTCACGCGACCCGTCCAAATCCGCCAGGAACATCTGCTCGGCCTCCTCGCCGAGCACCGCGTCTTCGATCACCGCGTCGAGCTCGTAGTTGATCGCGACCCCGAGCGGGTTGAAGTCCGTGGACCCAACCCGTACCCAGCGTCCATCGATTACGCTCGTCTTGGCGTGCATCATCTCGCCCTGCCATTCCCAGATGCGAACCCCGTTCGTCAACAGCCGCCGATAGTAGCGCCGCGCCAGCAGCGACACCCACGGATGATCGTTTCGACTCGGCAACAGCACCCGCACGTCGACGCCGTCACGGGCCGCGCCGTTGAGTGCCTCGACCTCCGACGGTGAAGGCGTGAAGTATGCCGTCGCGATCCAGATCGACCGTTTTGCCGAGATGGCCTGGATCTGGAGCGCGCGGGAGATGCGAAGCCGAAGGGGCTCGCCCTCGACGATCCCAACGAGCGCGGGCTGGTCGGTTGCGGGATCGAGGTGAGCGCCGCGGGCCGGGCGCCGCAGGAATCGGTGCGATCCTCGACGTTCGTGTCCCTCCGTTCGGCGCCACATGTGATCGAAAGCCTGACCCATGTCGCGCGCCGCCGGTCCATCGATCCTGACCGACGTGTCGCGCCAGCGGGAGCGGTGCAGCTTCTGAATGCCGGTCGTCCACTCGCGTCCGACGCCGACTCCACCGGTAATGCCAATCGCCCCATCGACGACGAGCAGCTTGCGGTGGTCGCGCGGGACCAGACCAAGCCACCGGTGAAAGCCTGGCGGATTGAATACGGCCACCTCCACACCGCCGCGCTCGATCTGCTTGATGAACTTGCGCGACGTGCCGCGCGCTCCGATCCAGTCGAGTAACAGGCGAACGTTGACACCGCGTGCGGCGGCACGAAGAAGCACTTCGCTCATCCGATGCCCAACGTCATCAGAGCGAAAGATGTAGCTCTCGAGCGAGACGCTGGTCGTGGCACCGTCGATGAGCTCGATCATCGCGGCGAAGGTCGCCGGGCCGTCACGAAGCAACGTGACCCGGTTTCCACTCGAGACGTCCGCAGCCGCGATGCGCCACAGGCCGCGGGCAAACGACGGACCTGGGACGGCAGGCAGTTCGCCGACGCCCCGACTGAGAACGATCTCGCGGGCTAGGTTGGACACAATCGACCGAGTCTTACAGGATGCGTGCCGAGTCTAACCGACCTACCAAGAGCTCACAATACGCTCCAGCTCGCCAGGATCAAACGGCCTTGGGTCGCACCAGGCGCTCGCCGAAGAAAGTCGACTGAAAAGAATATTAGTACGTTCTAATGACTGTCGTCGACGCCATGCGGCGACCGACGTCGCTCGCCCGCCATATACGATGACATCGTGCATTTCGATTCGGGTACGCTTTTCGTCTCGTGCTGGCTGCTGTTTCGGGGCCCGGCCATATTTCCTCGATGCTCAACATCGATCTGAGGGGGAAACGGGCCCTTGTCGCCGGGGTGGCTGACGACGCCGGATTCGGGTTTGCGATCGCCAAAGCGCTTGCCGAGGCCGGGGCGAGTGTGTGTGTGGGGACGTGGCCGCCGGCGCTCAACATCTTCTTGACGCTGTTGGAGCGCGGGAGGCTGGACGAATCGCGCCGGCTCAGGTCGGGGGAACTGCTATCGTTCGAAAAGATCTACCCGCTCGACGCCGTGTTCGACTCGTTCGACGAGATTCCCGAGGACGTTCGCGCGAGCAAGCGGTACGAGAAGGTCGGCGACTGCTCGATCGGCGGACTGGCGGAGCGGCTGACGGCGGACTTTGGCGACAAGCCGCTCGACATCGTCGTGCACTCGCTCGCGAATGGACCGGAAGTCAAGAAGCCGCTGATCGAAACCAGTCGGCAGGGCTATCTCGCCGCGATGAGCGCCAGCGCCTACTCGCTCGTCTCGATGATTCAGCGATTTGGTCCGCTCATGCGCGCCCATGGCGCGTTCGCCTCGCTCACCTATTTGGCGAGCGAGCGAGTGATTCCCGGATACGGCGGGGGCATGTCATCGGCCAAAGCCGCCCTGGAAAGCGACACGCGCACGCTCGCCTTCGAGGCCGGCCGCAGGTTCGGCTGCCGCGTGAACACCGTTTCCGCCGGCCCGCTCGCGTCGCGCGCGGCGAGCGCGATTGGAATCATCGAGCGGATGGTCGAATACGTGTCGGCGAACGCGCCGCTGCAGAGCAGACTCCTTCCGAGCGAGGTCGGCGAGGTCACGGCGTTTCTGTGTTCCCCGCTGGCAAGCGGGATCACCGGAAACACCGTGTACGTCGACAAGGGATACCACGCGATGGGAATGGGCGTGATGCACGCGCAACCGCCGCAATGAAGCAATGAAAACGAGCGCTACGTCACCGGTCCTTTCATCTCGATCTCCTTCAGCCCCGCCGCGCGCAGCATCGCGTTGATCTTGGGCAGGTTCGTGCTCATGAGCCGATGCAGCTTGTCGAGATCCTTCGTCAGCTCCGACGATACCACTTTGTACACGTCGTAGGATTGCTGCGTCGGCCGACCGTCCGAGCTCTGCACCACGCCGAGTAGCGCGCCGATGCGGTTGTTGAGGCGGATCGGATAGTTGAGCGGATCCTGTCCGCTGCGATTCTTCGTCTGATAGAGCGAGTCCTCGACTTCGGAGAGCGCCGTCGTGAAAGCCGACGAGAGCGCCGAGAACGCGTCCTGCTGCGCGGCCGGCAGTTTGCCCTGTCGATCCGCGACTTCCGCTTTCACGCGCCGAATTTCCTTGACGGCATCGTTCGTCTCGGAGAAGCGATCGCGGATTTGCAGCGCGAGTCGCGATTGCTCCTGCCATTCGGCCAGCGTCACTTTGACGCGGGGATCGGCGAGCACGTTGAACGTCTCGGTGCCGACAGCTTTGCCGCCGACGACCAGGCGCACTTTGTAAACGCCGGGCGGAACGAGCGGTCCGGTGACACTCGCGGCCCAGAGAATCATCCCAGGGAAGCTCGATGCGTCGGGATAGCGCATGTTCCACGCGAACGTGTTGACGCCGCGGCGATTTGCGACGCGAGGCGGCGGGGCGTTGCCACGGCCGCCACCTTCGTCGGGTGCCGGCTGCGCCGCGGCCGCCGGGGCGGCAGCGGAGTCCTGCTTGCTGCTGTAGCTCCTGATCAGCTTTCCCGTGGCGTCGAGAAAGTCGAGCGCGACGTCTTGGTTGCCCGACTTGAGCCAATACTGCACCACGACGCCACTCGGCGGATTTTGTCCGGTTGGCCGAATCGGGGCGTTCTCCGGTGTGATCGGCTGGGCGGGGCTGGCGGCGCCGAAGCCGCCGAAGCCGAATCCGCCGGTGGCGAGACGGTACTGATCTCGGGGCTTGAACAAGTGCGCGTCGCTGGCGACGACCGCGTCCGACATCTGCTCCAGGCTCGAGATGTCGTCCATGATGTAGAAGCTGCGGCCGTGCGTTGCGAGCACGACGTCGCCGTTCTTGAACACGAGATCGTGCACCGGAACGATCGGCAGATTCAGTCGCAAGCTTTGCCAGTGGCTGCCGTCGTCGCCGGAGTACCAGACGCCGCGCTCGGTGCCGGCGATCAACAGACCGCGCTTGCCGGGATCTTCGCGCACGACGCGAGCGAATTCGGTCGACGCAATGCCCGAATCGATGCGCGACCAGTGCGCGCCGCAGTCGGACGTCTTCCAAAGGTATGGCCGGTTGTCGTCGAGCTGAAAGCGGTTCGCCGCGACGTAGGCGATGCATTCGCCGAACTTCGAGGCGTCGATGCTGGAGACGCGACTGAACTTCGCCATGTCCTTCGGCGTGACGTTCTTCCACGTCTTGCCGCCGTCGCGCGTCACGTGAACCATGCCGTCGTCGGAGCCGGTCCAGATCGTGTTCGCCGTGACCGGGGACTCTTCGATCACGAAGATCGTGGCGTAGTACTCGACCGACGTCTGGTCTTTAGTGATCGGGCCGCCGGAGTTGCCGAGCGTGGCGGGATCGTGGTAGGTGAGATCGGGCGAGATCGTCGTCCAGCTCCGACCGCCGTTGATCGTCTTGTGAACGACGTTCGAACCCGCATAGACGACGTTCGAGTTGTGCTTCGAGACGATGATCGGGAAGGTCCACTGGAAGCGATACTTGAGATCCGCCGCGGGGTGACCCATCGGATTGTCGGGCCACGGGTTCACGTTCACGGTGATTCCCGTTCGGAGATCCTTTCGCGTGAGGAGGTTGCCGTAGCTGCCGGCGTACACGACGTCCGGGTCGTCGGCGCGCGAGGCGATCCATCCCGATTCGCCGCCCCCCGCCTCGACCCAATCAGAGATATCTAACGATCCGCGACTCGGGCCGCACAGCGTCGAGTTGTCCTGCTGCGCCCCGCACACGTGATAGGGAAAATGCGTCGTGGCGATCACGTGATAGAACTGGGCGGTCGCGAAATCCTCGTCCGACCACGTCTTCCCTCCGTCGGTGCTCACCTCGGCACCGCCGTCGTCGCCCTCGATCATGCGGCTGGCATTCTTGGGATCGATCCACAGGTCGTGCGAGTCGCCATGGCCCAGCCCGCGCACGGGCCGGAATGTCTTGCCGCCGTCGACCGACTTCATGAACGACACGTTGTTGTCGTAGACGACGTTCGAGTCCTTGGGATCGGCGTGAATCTTGGTGTAGTACCACGCGCGCTGCCGCAGATTGCGATCGCTGTTGACGCGCTGCCACGTCTTGCCGGCGTCGTCGGAGCGGAAGACGCCGCCCGAATCCGCCTCGATGTTCGCCCACACGCGATTCGAGCTGGCTCCGGAAACAGTGATGCCGATGTTGCCCCAAATTCCCGCCGGCAGCCCGGTGTTCCGCGTGATTTCCGTCCAGTTGTCGCCGCCGTCCACGCTCTTGAACAAGCCGCCGCCGGCGCCGCCGGACGAGAGCATCCACGGCGTCCGGCCCGCCTGCCACAGCGCGGCGTAGAGCACGCTCGGGTTGTTCGGGTCCATCACCAAGTCGATGACGCCGGTGGAGTCGTTGCGGAAGAGAATCTTCTCCCAGGTCCGACCTCCGTCCTTGGAGCGATAGACACCGCGCTCGGGGTTTGGCGCCCAGACATGGCCGAGCGCCCCGACGTAGACGAGGTCGGGGTTCGTCGGGTTCACGACGATGTCTGCGATCTGGCGCGTCTCGCCGAGTCCGATGAAGGTCCATGTCTTGCCACCGTCGGTCGACTTCCAGACGCCGTCGCCGTGAGAGACGTTGCCGCGGATCGGGTACTCGCCGCCGCCGACATACACGACATCTGGCGCCGAGGGTGCCACCGCGATCGCGCCGATCGTGCCGCCGAAGTATTTGTCCGTGACCGGCGCCCACGATTGCCCGGCGTTGATCGACTTGAACACCCCGCCGCCGGGGGATCCCATCCAGAACTCGTCGGGCCGCGACGGATTTCCGGCGACCGCAACCGAGCGACCGCCGCGGTACGGGCCGATCTCCCGCCAATGAACGCCGGCAAACCTTGTCGAGTCTCCTTGCGCGGGGCTTTGCGAACCGGCCACGCTGGACAAGACACTGAGCGCGACAGTGATGAAGAACGGCGCGCGGAACGGGCGGAACGGACGGAACACGTCGAGCCTCCGGGGGGAAAGCAGAGTGATGGTGATTTCGGAAATAGCGGCCATCGCACGTGCCGGGCAAGGGCGGCAGCCCCCCGACACGCCGTCCGTCTCGCAAAGCAGGTGTTTCGGATTAATGTCTGTGGCGTAGTCCTCGGTCGGCCGTGAGCTCACTCGACGGGAGATGAGGAATGTTACATCGAAAGCACGGCGTGCTCGGAGCATTTGTTCTCGCGGTAGTCGGGTGCGGGAAGGCGGACAACCAGCACGCCGATACCGGCAAACCCGCGGGTGCAGCCATCGCGGCGGTGTCGCCCACCACGGCGACGAAGGTGGGCGAGACAGACAGCCTCAAGGCCCCGGAATCGGTTCGGTACGATCCCCAGCTCGACGTGTTCTACATCTCGAACATCAACGGCGACCCGTCGGCACACGACGGAAACGGATTCATCGCCGTCGTGCGGGCCGACAGCACGGGCTCGGCGACGAAAGTGCTCGTGCAGGGAGGAAAGAATGGGGCGAAGCTCGACGGCCCGAAGGGATTGGCGCTCGTGGGCGACACGCTGTGGGTCGCGGACATCGACCACGTGCGCGCATTCAACCGGCGCACGGGCGCGCCGATCGCCGACATCGATCTTTCGCGCGAGCACGCGACCTTTCTCAATGACGTCGCGGTCGACAGCAGCGGAACGATTTACGTCACCGACACCGGAATCGCCATCGACAAGAAGGGCGCGATGTCGCATCCGGGCGTAGATCGAATCTTCAGGATCAAAGGCCGTACGGCGGTTGGGATCACCGCCGATTCGCTCGACTGGCCGAACGGAATCACATGGGACAGTACCAGCGGCCGATTCATCATTGCGCCATCCGGCGGCAAGGCGATCCGAACGTGGAAGGACGGTGATCGAGCGGCGACGACGCTGGTGAGCGGTCCCGGTAACTACGACGGGGTCGAGGTGTTGGCGGACGGACGGATTCTCGTCTCGAGCTGGGCGGATAGTGCGGTGCACGTCATCCAGAACGGCGAGCTGACCACGCTCGTGCCCAACGTGAGCGGACCGGCGGACATCGGCGTCGACACCAAGCGCAATATCCTCGCGATCCCGCGATTGAACGACAACAAGGTCGACTACTACAAAATTCCGTAGGCACCGTCCCTGCACCTCGGCGAGGCGTGCCTTCGCCCTCGTACGAACCGTCGCGGTGTGTCGTCTGCGGTCACGCCGACGCGGACGTCGTCGCCGAGCATCAGGACATCCGCGCCGAGGTCGAGGCGCTCTGGGAGTATCACCAGCGGCGACTCCGCCCCGAGACGCCGACGCGGCATCTCACAGACCGCGTCGCGTTCTCCGAGCACCCACCATTTCGTCTGGTGCGCTGTCGCGAATGCGGATTGGTGTACCGCAATCCCGCGGAACGCGGACACGAACTGAAGGAGATCTACTCGCGCGAAACCCCATCGCGGGACGTGCTTTGGACGTTGCACGCGACCCAGCTTCCCACGGTTCGTGCACACGCGCGCACGCTTCGGCGCCTGCTGGGACGAGGCGGATCAGGTCTCGAGGTCGGGAGCTACGTGGGCGCATTTCTCGCCGCCGCGCGCGCCGAGCGCCTTCAATTCGAAGGACTCGACATCAATCCGAACGTCAACGCGTTCACGCGGACGCTGGGGTTCACGGTGCACGACGGTGAGATCACGTCGTTCGACGGCGCGCGCACGTTCGACAGCGTCGCGATCTGGAACACGTTCGATCAGCTCGCCGATCCGCGGGCGGCGGCGAACGCGGCGGCCAAGCTGTTGCGGCCACACGGCATCTTCGCGGTGCGCGTGCCGAACGGAGAGTGTTACGTCGCGCTTCGCCGTCGATTCGCGAACGGCGGCCGCGTCTCGCGCGCCGCAGCACGCGCGCTGCTCGCGCAGAACAACCTGCTCGGCTTTCCATATCGATACGGGTTCACGCGCAATGCGTTGACGCGGCTCCTGGGCGAGCAAGGCTTGCGCCTCGTCCGCATGCACGGGGACGTCCTCGTGCCGACGGCCGACGAGTGGACGAGACCGTGGGCCCGAGTTGAGGAAACATTCATCAAGCGATTCATGGCGTTCGCTGCGCACCGCGGGACTCATTGGGCGCCGTGGCTCGACGTATTCGCCGTTCGCGACGACTGACGGCCGGTCGAGCCCAGCCGGTCGGCGAGCCAGTCAGCGATGCGGTCGATGGCCGCGGGCGGCGGCCAGTGCCCGCCATCATACCAGTGAATCTCTTTGGGCTCACCGGCCGCGTCGAACAACGCGCGCGCTTGTGCCGGCTGGATCGTGCGATCGAAACGCCCGTTGACCATGAGCAGCGGCTTGCCGGCGAGTTGGCGCACCGCGTTCCGAGGATCGGCGAACGTGCGCACCAACGCGGAGAATGGCGTCGTCTCGGGAAGGTCGCCGCCGGCCGCGAGCGCGACCGCGCGGACGCGGTCGGTCGTACTCGCGACCATCACGGCGAGATACGCGCCGAGCGAGTAACCGGCGACCGCGATGCGGGCAGGATCGATTGCCGGTTGGTCGCAAAGGTAGCGAACGGCGGCGGTCGCCTCGCGGACGGCAAGCCGCCATTTCTGGACGAGATCCAGCGGATTTCGCAGCGATAATCCCTCGAGGCCGCCGTCGCGGGTGCCGTGGAGCGGCAGGTCGATCGCTAGGCTCGCCACGCGACGGTCGAGGAGAGAACGGCCGATGGAATCCGCCATTCGCTCCTTGCGCGAACTGAAGCCATGGAGAAGAACGACGCCCGGCATTCGCTCCGCGCCTCGTGGCAGCTGGAGAATTGCCGGCACCGGCTCGCCGGCATCGATGTCGAGATCGAAAACGTGTCGAATGGTGCGAGATTCAGCCATCGTTCGGTGTCACCGCAGATAGCGGACCCGGACTGGCGACTCGCGACGCGATTCTGCCGCAACGGTTTTGCGGCGCGCGGCGTTCGTGGAGTGAGAGGATCAATCCCCCTTCCGCGCTTCTTCCCAGCGTCTTCCTTTTTCAGCAGGTGTATATGCGAACGAGCTCCGCTGTAGTTCTAGCGGCCGCGAGCGCCGTTATTGCCATCGGCTGCGCCACGACCAAAACGCCGGCACCAACTCCCGCGGGTCCGTCGCGAGCGGCACCACCGCAGGTCCCGAACAACCCAGATTCGAGCGAAGCCCCGACTGGAGGATTTGGCGCCGGCCGGGGTGGACGCGGCGCAGGTGGCGCGGCTCAGGGCGGAACGCCCAATCCACAGCCATACGCGCGAGTGGTCAACGCGCAGGCGCAGACCAAGAGCGGCCTCTTCAAGGTGCACCGGATTGGCGAGCGCGTGCTGTTCGAGATTCCGCGGCGCGAGATGAACAAGGACATCCTGCTCGTGCAAGAGATCGCGCAGACGACACTCGGCGCGGGCTACGGCGGACAGGCCGCCGGAAACCGCGTGCTCCGCTTCGAACGACACGACAATCGTGTCGTGCTTCGCGGTGTGTCCTACGAAGTAACGTCGAGCGACACCACGGCGCCGGTTGCCGGCGCGGTGCAGGCGTCGAACGTGCATCCAGTCATCGCGACGTTCAATGTGGAGGCGTATGGACCCGACAGCGCCGCTGTGATCGACGTCTCGCGCTTGTTCACGCAGCCGCCGCCGGAGCTCTCGCCGGCGCAGCGGATCGGCGCCGGCTATACGGTCGATCCCGCTCGATCGTGGGTGGAGCGTGTGGCCTCGTTCCCCGACAACGTCAACGTCTACTCGACGCTGACATTCGCGCAGGGGAACACGGGTCGCGGTGCGACGCCGGCCACGCCGGGTCGTGGCGGCCGCGGCGCGGCCGGCATCACTGCGCCGACGGCGACGATCGTCGCGTCGTACAGCTTCCACAAGCTGCCCGAAGTGCCGATGCAGCCGCGTCTCTGCGACAATCGCGTCGGCTATTTCAGTCTCACCGTCACCGACTACTCCCAGCCGTCGCAGCGCGTCGCCAACGACGAGCGGTGCTTCATCACCCGGTACCGTTTGGAGAAGAAAGATCCAAGCGCCGCCATCTCGGAACCGGTGAAGCCGATTGTCTATTACATCGATGCGAACACGCCGGAGAAGTGGCGCCCGTGGTTGATCAAGGCGATCGAAGACTGGCAGCCGGCGTTCGAAGCGGCCGGCTTCAAGAACGCGATCATTGGCAAGGTGGCGCCCACGAACGATCCCGACTGGTCGCCCGAAGACGCACGGTACTCGGTGGTTCGCTGGCTGCCGTCGACGACCGAGAACGCCTCTGGTCCGAACATTCACGACCCGCGTTCGGGCGAGATTCTGAACGCACACATCCAGTTCTATCACAACGTGCAGAACCTGGCGCGCACGTGGTACTTCACGCAGGTCGCCGCGCTCGATCCGCGCGCGCGTCAGTTCCCGCTGCCCGATTCGTTGATGGGCCGCCTGCTCGAGTACGTGCTCGCGCACGAAGTCGGACACACGATCGGCTTTCAGCACAACATGAAGGCGAGCTCGCAGTATCCGATCGATAGCATTCGGAACGCGGACTTCCTGCGTCGCATGGGCCATGTGTCGACGTTGATGGATTACTCGCGCTTCAATTACGTCGCCCAGCCGGAAGACCACATTCCGCCGGAGCTGTTGGTTCCGCGCATTGGTCCGTACGACATCTGGGCCACGAAGTGGGGTTATGCGCCAGTCAGCGTGCCGATGCAAGTCGCACAGCAGGGCAAGACTCACACTGGCGCCGAGTTGATCCTCGCGGCAGAGGCCGAGCGCGCGACGCTCGACTCGTGGGCGCGCGAGCAGGATACGAAGCCGTGGCTTCGTTTCTCAACGAGCGGCGCATTCGGCTCCGATCCGGGCGACGAGACGGAAGCCGTCGGCGACGCGGACCCGGTCCGCGCAACCGAGCTCGGATTCAAGAACCTCAAACGCAACATGCAGTGGATCGAGTCGGCCACGGTGAAGCCGACCGAAGACTACGACGTGCTCGCCGAGCTGTATAACCGAGAGATCAGTCAGTTCCGCACCGAGCTCGGTCACGTGGCCAACCTCGTCGGCGGCATGAACTCGCAGGAGAAATACGGCGACCAGCCGGGCGCCCGCTTCACGCCGGTGCCGAAGGCGCGGCAGCAGCAGGCCATGAAGTTCATCGCCGAGAATGGCTTTCAGACACCAACGTGGCTGATCGACCAGGACATTCTGCGCAAGATCGAGCCGGATGGTGAGGTAACGCGGATCGTCGCGGCGCAATCGGCGCTGATCACGAGCTTGTTGAACGACGCGAAGCTGACGCGTCTCATCGAGACGGAGGCGTTGGCGAAAAATCCCGGCGAAGTCTATACGCTCGCGGAAATGCTGAGCGACCTGCGTCACGGCGTGTGGACGGAGATTTACGGCAGCGGACCGACGAAGATCGACGTGTACCGTCGCGGGTTGCAGCGTACCTACCTCGCCGAGATCAACAACAAGATCAATCCGCCGGCGAACGCGGCGGCGGCCGGGGGTCGTGGTGGTGGCGGTGGCGGTCGAGGCGGTGCGGCTGCGCCGCCGCCAAACACGGGCGAGATCAAGTCGATGCTGCGCGGTGAGCTCAAGCAGCTCGACGCCGAGCTCGCGTCGGCATCCAAGCGCGCAACCGACGTGGCAACCAAGCGACATCTCGACGACGCCCGGCATCAGATCAGCGACATCCTCAAGCCCAAAGCATCGGCGAGCGGCGCAGCGGAGGAAGAAAGCATCCGTTGAAGCAGGGTTGAGGGTGAAGGGTGGAGGGTTGAGGGGAGGTACGCGGCGCCGAGCGTTGCTCGGCGCCGCTTCCTTTTGGGTGGCGCAGTTCAAAGAGTGTCGCGCAGCGACACGTACCTTCCCTCGACCGTCAACCCTCTACCCTCAACCCCGATGTATTGTTGACTCCGCCCCCAAGACCAGGAAGATTCGCACGATGTTGATTCGCGCCACCGCATGACCTGGAGACGTTGGCTGTATACCGCCGTGTCGTTCGCGGCGGTCATCGGCGTTTCGGTGTTCTTCATTCTTCGGTGGTGGCGCGCCGGCAGTGCGATCGGCTTGCCGCTTCAGGCGCATCTCCTCGCGATCGCCGCGGTGCTCGTCGAAATCGTGACGCGGTCGTGGAAGATCACGTGGAGTGCGAAAGCAGCGCACATCGAGCTCAAATTCATCACCGCATTGCGAACGACGCTCGCGGGCGACTTTGGCGCGTCGATCACTCCGGCGCGCTCCGGCGCCGAACCGGCGCGGTTTCTCGTGCTCGCCGAGGCGGGAGTCCCGACCACGAGCGCTCTCGTGGTGCTGTTCGCTGAGTTATTCCTGGAAGCGTTGTCGCTGGCGACCGTGGTCGTCGTGGTCGCGATCGTGTTTCGCCACGCGGGCGTGGTGCTCGGCGCGCTCGTTGGCGTCGTCGGCGCGTACGCCGGGTTCGTGCTCGGCGTCGCGGCGATCGCAGTGGCGTTGGCGCGCAAACCCGCGCGCGACGCGGCGCCGAGTTGGGCGCGACGCATCGGTCTGGGTGGCCGTCGATGGCACGTGATCGAACGTTGGCTCGCTCAGGTCCGTACGACGGTCGACAGCGTCCGACACATCGACCTCCGCTGGGCGTTCGGGTCGTACACCATGTCGGTGGTTCACGTCGCCATGCGGCTCTGTGTGCTCCCGGCGCTCGTGCTCGGCGCCGGCGCGGTGGCACCGTTGGCGCCACTCGCGCTCTGGCCACTCGGTCTGCTGTACGGCGCGGCGGTGGTGCCCGCTCCGGGCGGCGGCGGCGCGGTGGAGCTGGCGTTTCGAGCGGCGCTCGCGGGCGTGATCGGCAAATCGCTTTTCGCGGCCGCGTTGTTATGGTGGCGATTCTACACGTTCTACATCTACATCGTGCTCGGTGCGATCGTGGCCGGCAACACCGCGTTGCGCGCGCTGCGGAATGCGGCCGAGCTGGAAGAGGAGCTCGAGGCTCCGGCCTAGTCTCCCACCTCGACCAACGTCGGGGCAGCCTCGGGGAAGTACGCGTTGCGAACGTACTGCTCGACCATCCGCTGCGTGTTGAAGAACGACCCGTTCAGTGCGATCGCCGAGCGCATGACTTCGGCGTACGCGAAGGGCAGACCGTAGTAGAGCGGGAGAATGACGCGCTCGAGCTTGAGATAAATCTCACTCGCGTCCTTCGACTGATCGCCCTCGGGCTCCATGCCGCCGATCGACCAGCCGGTCACCCCCTCGACATGACCCTCGATCCACCAACCGTCGAGCACACTCAGACTCGGCACGCCGTTGAGAGCCGCCTTCATGCCGCTCGTGCCGCTCGCCTCGAGCGGTTTCATTGGGTTGTTCAGCCACAGGTCGACGCCGGCGATGATCTGGGCGGCGATCTCCATCTCATAATTCTCGACGTACACCACGGTGATCTCGCCCGCTAGCGACGCTGCCGCGTGGTAGATCCGGCGAATCAGGTCCTGGCCACCGGCGTCGTTCGGATGCGCCTTACCGCCGAACACGATCTGAAGCGGACCGACCGCCGATGCGATCTCGGCGAGGCGCTTGGAGTCGGCGAACACGAGGTCGGCGCGTTTGTACGGTGTCGCCCGCCGCGCGAATCCGATGGTGAACACCTTCGGGTCGAGAGTCACGCCGTTCCGCGCGGCGATCGCCGCAATCATCTCCTTCTTCGCTTCGGCGTGCGCAGCGCGGATCTCCGGGAGCGGAATGCCGACCGCATAGCGCAGGTAAAGGTTGTCCGTTCGCCACTCGGGGATCCGTCGGTCGAACAGCGCCTGGAATGATGGAGAAGTCCAGGTCGTCGCATGCACGCCGTTGGTGATGGCGTCGATCGGAAAGTTCGGAAACATGCCCTGCGATACTTCGCGGTGCTTCATCGCGACGCCGTTGACGAATCGCGCCAATCGCAGAGCCACGTGCGTCATGTTGAGCACGCCGTCGCCGACGCAATGCGCCGCGTCGAGGAGCGCGACTTGATCGTCGCCGAGAACGAGGCGCACCATATCGAGCGGAAAGCGGTCGTGACCGGCCGGCACAGGCGTGTGCGTGGTGAAAACGCACCGCCGTCTCACCTCTTCCAGGTCACTTTCGTCCAGCTCGAATGCCCCGCGGCCATCGAGCTGCCAGTCGAGAAGACAGAGCGTGAGCAGCGCCGAGTGACCTTCGTTCAAGTGGTACAACTCGGCGGGACAGTTGAGGGCGCGGAGCAACGCGGCGCCGCCCATGCCCAACACGACCTCCTGGCAAAGCCGGTAGCGGCTGTCGCCTCCGTATAAGGAGTCGGTGAGCGTGCGATCCCACTCGGAGTTTTCGGGAAGCTGCGTGTCGAGCAGGTAGACGGGAACCTCGTGGCCGGAGATGCCGCGCACGGGATACTTCCACGCCCGGATCGCCACACGCCGGCCTTCGATCATCACCGAGGCGCGCGTGTCCACCGGCTCGAGGACGTCTTCAGGGCGCCAAATGACCGGCGCCTCGTTCTGGTTCCCGACCGCGTCGAGATGCTGCTCGAAGTACCCCTTGCGATGCAGCAAGGTGATGCCGACGACCGAGACGGCCAAGTCGGCGGCAGAGCGCAGCGTGTCTCCGGCAAGAACTCCCAAACCACCACTATACGTGGGGATCGCCTTGTCGAGCGCGATCTCCATCGAGAAGTACGCGACAGTCATTTTAGACGGAGCAAGACTCATTCAGACCTCGATCACGAGCAATGCCGGGCGTGCGAACGCTCGGGAGAACGTCGCAACACGCCACCGAACCAGCCGGCGATCGGCAACGAAAGGCAGTAAATCAGGATATGTCGTGCCACGCCCGCGGCGGATCAGCTCGACAGCCCCGGTTCGCAGCGCAAACTAGCCGACGGCAACAATCATCGGAAGCTTGGCGAACGAGCGCCCGACCTCGATGGATTCCGCCGCCGTGAGGTCCACGGGAATGATCTGCGATTTCCAGCAGCGACCCCGCAATTCGGCCGGGAGGGTGACGCTGGTGTCCGCCCACCATTCCGCCGCCGGCATCGACGCTCGACCCGCTGTGAGCCGGGGCGCGACGATGATTGCAGCCTGCCCGCCGAATTCACGCGCGAAGGCGATCACGTGGCGCGCTCGTCGTCCGGTGACGGCAAGTGATCGGTAGCCGCCGCGCGAGAACAGGTCGCCATGATCGCGTCTCATGCGCAACAGACGAGCGGTGACAAAAAGCTTCACGCGATTGTCGGTCGGATCGATCGCAGCCGCGGATGTCAATCCGGCCTCGATCGACGCGAGCTCGGCGGCGGCGATCGAGCGCGCATCGTAATCCACTGGTCGGCGATTGTCCGGATCGACGAGCACGGCGTTCCAGAACTCGTCGCCTTGGTAGATGTCCGGCGTGCCAGGTGACGTCAGGTGGAGAGCAAGGCGCGACAGCGCGTTCCACGTGCCCGCCGGCGCGACGAGCGACACGATGCGCGCGACGTCAGAGAGAAACGGTGCGTCATCGGCGGGCTGAAGAACCGCGGCAACGAAGTCGGTAATGGTACTCTCATAGGCCGCGTTCGGATCGGTCCAACTCGTCCGCGTGTTTGCTTCGCGTGCGGCCTTGATCATGTACTCGGTCAACCGTTGGCGCGTCCTATCGCGCCAGCGCCGGTCGGGAATGTCATCGCTTCGACGACCGGGCCGCGGGGCCGGCCATAGGGCAACGAGCGTTTGGTAGAGCAGGTATTCCGTGTTGGCGTCGGGCGCCATTCGGCCGTTCGCGACCCGTCGGTGTCTTCCGTTCAGTTTTCTCCACCGCCGCACAGCGCGTCCCCATTCCCGAGAGTGCTCGGAGAGCGCGTCGATGCGGGACCGCACATCGGCGCTGCGCTTGGTGTCGTGCGTCGTTGTGCACAGAAGGCCAAGTGACCAATGCGCAGCGCGCCGCGCGTTCGCCTCGTGGAATCGCGCGACCGCATCGTCGAGCGAACGATCGGGCGCACCGCCGACCTCGTTGCGCGATACCAGGGGCAGGTAGACGTAAAGCGCGTTATCCTCGAGTCCTTTCGCCGCGGTGGGTCCGGTCAGCTGCTGGAATCGTCGGACAAACTGGGCGCGCGTCTCCTCGTCGACCGGCGACGCCGTGCCGAGCAGGATCGCGGTGATGAATGCGACGGCGGCCGTCAGATCACTGTTTCGCGTCCGAGCTTCGTGCGATGCGCGCTCGATCAGCTCGCGGTCGGGGTCCTCGATCGGCCGTGACGGATCGATGTACGTTCGGTACGCCGGCAGCTCGACGGCGAGCTCGACGATCGCCCTCGCCAGATCGCGCCGAGTGAACGGCGGGTCGGCGGGGCGGGCCGGCTTGCTCAGGAGCGCGGTCAGTCGCTCGACGTCGGCACGCAGCGGACCGTCGAGCACTTTTGTCTTTCCGGCGCGAACGATGTCGCGGAACGTGGTGCCCCCGAGCCTGCGCCATTCTCGATAACCGCGCTCGATCTCGGCGAAGCCCGAAGGCTCGATGAACACATCTTCGAGATCATTGAGAAATTCATATCCCGTGGTGCCTTGCACGGGCCACGAGGGCCGGAGCTGTTCATCGGCGGCAAGAATCTTCTCGACGAAGATGGGCGTATCAGCCGGAAGCGACGCGCGCAGGCGGACCAGATAGCCGGCTGGATCGCGCAACCCGTCGATATGATCGACGCGCAACCCGTCGACGACTCCCTCGTTCACGAGGCGCAATACGAGGGCGTGCGTCTCGGCAAACACCTGGGGGTCTTCAATGCGCAGACCGACGAGATCGGCCACGTCGAAGAATCGGCGATAGTTCACTTCGTTCGACGCGCGGAAGGAGACGAGCTGATAGTGCTGCGCGTCGAGCAGCGCACGCAGCGAATCGCCGGCGTCGGCGCCGGAGAATAGCGTCGCGAGCTCTCCGGTTTCCTCCGGATCGACCTGCGCCAGCTGCAACTCGGGAGGCAATGTGGATGGATCGAGCGGAAAGCTGCGATCGAAGTACACGATGCGAGGCGCGTCATCCGGCTCGACGCGCACCGACAACTCGCCCCGCTCGATCACGCGATCGAGCTCGTCGCCCAGGATCGGCAAGACGAGCTTTCGACGTCCGGTCGCGTTGGCCGACCAGTCGATGTCGAACCAGCGTGCATAGCGCGACCGTTCGCCATACGCGAGCACGTCGTCCCAGTACGGGTTGTCGGCGCTCATCCCCATGTGGTTTGGAACGATGTCGAGGATGAAACCCATGCCGTTGGCGTGAAGATCGCGCGACAGCGCACGAAGCTCTTCTTCCGTTCCCAACTCGGGATTGATGCGCGCCGGATCGACAACGTCATACCCGTGCATGCTGCCGGGGCGCGCGGCAAGAATCGGCGAACAGTACAGATGAGAGACGCCGAGGCGAGCGAAGTAGTCGACCAGCGCGCGAACGTGCGCGAGCGTGAAGCCCGCGTTCAGCTGCAGGCGATACGTGGCGGTGAGGCGCGGCATCTCACCCCGGCGTCTCGGCCTTCATGCGGCCGTCGCAGCGAAGGGCCGTCCGTACGTCGCGGCTGCGCACGAGCGTCTCGAGCGGCTCGCGCATCTTGCGCGTCCAGCAGGCGAATCGCTCGGGTCCGATACCGGGCACGTTCACTTGCTCGACCTCGCCGGCCAAGTCATCCAGCGCGAGACCGACGAGCCGCGACGGTGTGCGGCACAGAAATGCGTGCATGGCCGCGCGAAATTCGGCCGGAGCCGCCGGCATTCGGGCGCTTGGCAGAAGCTTTTCCTGCTTGAGTCGCTTCAACAGCGCGTCTCGTTGCGCGTCGCGCGCGTCGCGCGCTCTCTCAATGGCTTCGTCGCCATCGAGCAGTCCGACCTCCGCACGCAACTCGATGTCGCGCCCCTGCCAGAATCCGGTGAGCGTCGCCATGTCGTGCGTGTCGGCCGTGGCGAGCGCGAGCTCGGGGTACGTCTTCGCCGCCTTGAACCCGCCGCGTCGGTCGCGCTCGAAGAAGAAGACCTTCGACGACAGAATCCCCCATTTCTCGAGCGCGCGCGGCACCTCCTTTGGCACCGTACCCAGATCTTCGCCGACGACGAGCGCGCTGTGACGCGCGCTCTCGAGCGCGACAATGCCGAGGAGATCCGCCGACGGATAGCGAACATAGGCTCCGTCGGCGCCCGACATTCCCTCGGCGATCCAGAAGAGACGAAAGAACCCGAGGATATGATCTATTCGCAGCGCGCCGGCGTGACGAAATCCGCTGCGCAAGACATCGACGAAGTAGCGATAGCTGTCCTGTTTCAAAGCGCGCGGATTGATCGGCGGCGACCCCCAGTTCTGTCCCGACTCGGCGTAGGGATCGGGCGGTGCACCGATGCTGACGCCGTGGACGAACAGATCCGGATGCGCCCATGCGTCCGCCCCCGCGGCCGACGTGCCGATCGCCAGGTCCTGATACAAACCGATCCGCATGCCCGCGTCGCGCGCGCGTGCCGCCGCGTCGGCCATCTGACGGTCCACCTCGAACTGCAGCCACCGATGGAAGTCGACGCGCTGCTCGTGCTCGCTGGCGAACGCGCTCACTGCGGCGCTCTCGGGCGATCGCAACTCCGCGGGCCATAGCCGCCAGTCGCCGGCATTGCCGTTCTCGCGGCGCTCGCTCGCCTGTACTTCGGCGATCGTCATCCACGTGGCAAACCGTGTGAGCGCCGGCTCGTGCCGCAAGACGTAACTCGCGTACGCGCGCGCGCGTGCATCGCCCGAGTTCCGCACGCGCTCAACAAAAACCCGATGGAGCGCCGCGAGCGCCAGACCTTTCGCGGCCATCACCTGCTCGTAACGCACGTCGGGATATTCGCGCAGCGCATTGATCTCGGCGACGAGCTCGGGTGCCTCCGTGCGCTCGCGGAGCTCCGGCGCGTATTCGAGCTCCGGCACACGCGCAATGTCGATATAGATCGGATTCTTGAACAGACGACTGACGGGACTGTACGGACTCACACTGCTGCCGCGGTTGAGGAGCGCGTGGAGTGGATTCACGCCCACGAAGTCGGCCCCGGCGCCGCCCGCCCACTCGGCCAGCGCGCCGAGGTCCGAGAGATCACCGATTCCCCAGTTCGTCGCGCTTCGAATGGTGTAGAGGTTCGCGATCACGCCGAACGTCTTTCGATCGCCGATGAGCTCAGTGGGCACGACGCAGCGCGGTGGCGCGACAATAAGTGTTTGCTCATTGGTCCATTCGTGCCCGCCGGCGCTCAAGGCGAGCCGCAGCCGGTGATAGCCGAGCGGAACGCGTACCGGTAGTGACAGCTCGAACGGCGCACCGCCACGCCACGGCCCTTCGGTGACATAGCGCTCGCCATTCTCCGTCTCGAGCTCGAGCCGCCACGGTCCGCTCGTCGAACGCGATGATGGCGGGCGAACCGGCATAGTGCGCGACGACGCATGGCCGTGCTCGACAACGCGAACGCGGGGAATGAGCTCGAGACGATCCAGCGCATGGATCTGAGCGAGCGAATCCCGCGCCGCTGCATCCGTCGACGCGTCGACGCCGAACGCTGAGAGAAGGGCGCGGCGCGTCTCGTCGCTCGTGACGCGGATCCCTCCCGTTTGATCGACATATTTCGGGATGATGCCCATGTACTCCGCCAACTCGTGCAACGCCGAGCCGGCTGAGCCGCGAGCGTGCCGATCGGTGTGCCCGCCGCGGGTGCTCGCGCGCGCCGCTCCGGTCATTGGCCTGCGGGTGCGAGCACGAGGGCGGCGAGAGGCGGCAGCGTGATCTCGATCGACCGCGGCTGACCATGAAATCCCGACGCCTCCGTATCGACCGATTCAAACATCCCGTACCCGCTCCCGCCCCACGCCTCTTCGTCGCTCGACAGAAGCCGCGTGTACCGACCGCTCGCCGGAACGCCGACGCGGTAACGTTCGCGCGGCACCGGCGTGAGGTTGAGCACGACCACGACATGTGATTCGCCTGCACGCCGGACGAACGCGATGACCGAGTTCTCCTTGTCGGCCACGTCGATCCAGTTGAAGCCTTCCCAGCTCGCGTCGTCGCGCCAGAGCGCGGGCTCCTGCTTGTATATCGATGCCAGCCGCGAAACGAATCGCCCGAATGCCGCACGGTTGGGGACGTCGCGGAGATGCCAGTCGAGGCTCGTATCGTGGTTCCATTCCGTCCACGGCGCGAGCTCCGTTCCCATGAACAACAGCTTCTTGCCGGGACGCGTGAACATGTAGGCGAGCATGAGGCGAAGGTTCGCGAGCTTCTGCCATTCGTCGCCCGGCATCTTGCTCAGCAGCGAGCCCTTGAGGTGCACCGTCTCGTCGTGCGACAACGGCATGATGAAACGCTCGCTGTACTCGTAGAGCATCGCGAACGTGAGCTGGTCGTGATGGAATCGGCGATGCACCGGGTCGTGAGAGAAGTACGTGAGGGTGTCGTGCATCCAGCCCATGTTCCACTTGAACGTGAAGCCGAGCCCACCTTCGTTCACCGGCGTCGTGACACCGGCCCACGCCGTCGACTCTTCGGCGACCGTCACACAGCCGGGCGCTTCGGCGTGCACCGTCTCGGTGAACTGTTTCAAGAACTCGATCGCGTCGAGATTCTCGCGACCGCCCACGCGATTGGGTAGCCACTCACCCGGCTTCCGGCTGTAATCGAGGTACAGCATCGACGCGACAGCGTCGACGCGGAGGCCGTCGGCGTGGAACTCATTCAGCCAGTAGAGCGCATTGGCGACGAGGAAGTTGCGAACCTCGAGACGTCCATAATTGAAGATGAGCGTTCCCCAATCAGGATGTTCCGCCATGCGCGGATCCTCGTGCTCGAACAACGCGGTGCCGTCGAAGCGGCGTAGGGCGTAGTCGTCCTTGGGAAAGTGCGCCGGCACCCAGTCGAGAATGACGCCGATCCCGGCTTGGTGGAGCGTATCGACGAAGAATCGAAAATCGTCCGGCGTTCCGTAGCGCGACGTGGGCGCGTAGTAGCCGCTCACCTGGTATCCCCACGAGCCGTAGAACGGATGCTCCATGACCGGCATCAGCTCCACGTGCGTGAAGCCCAAGTCATTGACGTGAGCAGCGAGCGCCGGAGCAATCTCGCGGTACGACAGCGGACGCCCGCCGTCCTCCGGCACACGCGCCCAGGAGCCGAGGTGAACTTCGTAGATGCTCACCGGCGAGCGAACGAGATCGGTCTGTCGGCGTGATCGCATCCAGGCGTCGTCGCGCCATCGATACACATCTTCTGGTTGCACGATCGCGGCCGAACCCGGGAACTGTTCCATCTTCGCGGCGAACGGGTCGGTCTTTACGCGAAGCGCGCGCTCGCGTGTAAGCAACTCGAATTTGTAGAGCGCCTCCGCTCCAATATCGGGAAGAAAGAGTTCCCAAACGCCGGAGCTTCCCAGCATGCGCATCGGAAAGATGCGACCGTCCCACGAGCAGAATTCGCCAACGACGCTCACGCGACGCGCATTCGGCGCCCACACGGCGAAGCTCACGCCACTGACGCCGTCCAACATCCGCGGGTGCGCACCGAGCGCCTTCCACAACTGGCGATGCGTTCCCTCGTTGAAGAGGTGGAGATCGACATCGCCGAGCGTGGGGAGAAATCGATACGGATCACCGCGGTCCCACGTCGCGCCGTCGGCGTAGTGAAAACGAAAGCGGTAGCGCAGTGGCAGCGTTGCACCCGCGACGAACGCGACATATAGGTCGGCCTGTCCTTGCGCTTCGCGGGTGAGTGGAAACACGCGACCGCCGTCGAGCACGCACTCCGCGTACACCGCGTTCGGGACCAGGGCGCGAATGACCGCGCCGTTCTCGCCCGCCACCGTCGCGGCATGCGCGCCGAGAATCGAGTGTGGATCCGAATGCTCCCCGGCGAGCAGCCGTTCGAGATCGACGCGAGGAATCGCAGGCAGTCCGTGGCTGACGGACGCGGGCGCCGCGATCGCGTCGGTGGTCTTCTTTTTCGGCGGTTTCTTGTCAGCCATTCGTTTGTCTCGAGCTCACGATGCGCTCATGGTGCATATTCCCCGTTTGCGATTCGGCGATTGGCGCCCGAGCGCAGCAGGATGAGCGTATACGGCGCGACATCGACCGAGCCTTTTCGAATGACGCTGACGTCGCGCGTTGCCGTATCGACCATCTCGGCCCACGCATCATCGCCGTTCATTGTCGGCATGTGAAAGGTCACAGTGTCGTCGGATGCGTTGAGCACGAGCAGTACCGTGTCTCCCTTGATCGGACGGCCGCGATCGTCGGTCTCATCCGTGCCCTCGCCGTAGATGAGCATACCGAGCACGTGATTGTCACCGTTGTGCCAGTCCGCGTCGGTCATTTCGCGACCGTCGGCCCGGATCCACGATAGATCTTTCGGTCCGCCTTTGTACGTCGGCTCGCCGCGAAAGAAGTGCCGCCGCCGCAGGACGCCGTGGCTATGCCGCAAATTCATGCATTTTCGCGTGAACGCGAGCAGTTGACGCCGCCGATCATCGAGATCCCAGTGCACCCACGTGAGCTCGTTGTCCTGCGCGTAGCCGTTGTTGTTTCCGCGTTGGGTGCGGGCGATCTCGTCGCCGTGCGACAACATCGGCACGCCTTGCGAGAAGGCGAGCGTCGCGATCATGCCGCGCATGACGCGAAAGCGCCGCTCGATGATCTCAGGGTCGTCGGTCTCTCCTTCCACGCCCCAATTTCTGCTGACGTTGTCGTCGGTGCCGTCGCGGTTGTCCTCGCCGTTGGCCTCGTTGTGCTTCTGCTCGTAGCTCACGAGGTCGTACAGCGTGAATCCATCGTGCGCCGTGATGAAGTTGACGCTGGCGTACGAACCGCGGCCGCTCGGCTCATAGATGTCGCTCGAACCGGCGAGGCGCGAGGCGAGATCGGGCACTTGCCCACCATCCCCTCGCCAATAATGGCGAACGCTGTCGCGATACCGCCCGTTCCACTCGGCCCAGCGGATGGGGAAGTTGCCGACCTGATACCCGCCGGGCCCCACATCCCAGGGCTCGGCAATGAGCTTGACGTTCGCCAAGGTGGGGTCTTGGTGGATGATGTCGAAAAAGGACGACAGCCGGTCGACGTCGTGCAGCTCGCGCGCGAGCACGGGCGCGAGATCGAATCGAAAGCCGTCGACGTGCATGTCGCTCACCCAGTAGCGCAGCGAATCCATGATGAGCTGGATCGTGCGCGGGTGCTGCATGTTGAGGCTGTTGCCCGTTCCCGTGAAATCGGTGTAGAGACGCTTGTTCGGGTCGAGCCGGTAGTAGGCCTGGTTGTCGATGCCGCGCAGGGACAGCGTCGGGCCGAGATGATTTCCCTCGCCAGTGTGGTTGTTCACCACGTCGAGAATGACCTCGATCCCGGCGGAGTGAAACGTCTTCACCATGCTCTTGAACTCGTAGACCTGATTCCCGAGTCCCTTGGCGGCGAAGCGTACGTCGGGCGCGAAGAATCCGATGGAGTTGTAACCCCAATAGTTCGTCAGCCCGCGTTCGACCAGGTGGCGGTCGACGACGGATTCGTGCACGGGCAGCAGCTCGACCGCCGTGACTCCCAGCGCGAGCAAGTGTTCGACGATCGGATCGCTGCACAATCCGAGATACGTGCCACGGAGCGACTCCGGTACGTCGGGATGCAGTATCGTCATCCCTTTGGTGTGGCATTCGTAGATGATCGTGCGATTCCACGGAATGCGGAGCGGTCGATCGGTCTCCCACGTGAACGCAGGATCGATCACGACGCACTTCGGCATGCTTCCAGCGCTGTTGTTCGGGTCGGGCTCGAGATCCTCGCTTGGAGAGCCGACTTTGTACGCGAACAACGCGTTGCTCCACCGAATGGTCCCCGTGATCGCTTTGGCGTACGGGTCGATCAGGAGCTTCGCGGGATTGAATCGATTGCCGCTGTTTGGATCGTACGGACCGTGGACGCGATAGCCGTAGAACTGTCCGGGGCGCACGTCGGGCAGATAACAGTGCCACACCTGATCGGTGCGCTCATGCACCTGGATCTTTTGCGACTCTACGGCGTCGTCTTCGTGATTGAACAGGCAGAGCTCGACGGCGGTCGCGTTCTCCGAGAAGATCGCGAAGTTGACACCTTGGCCGTCCCAGATTGCACCGAGTGGATAGGGTTGGCCCGGCCAAACGCGCATATCGTTGCGTGGAGTGCGGAGATGGATCCAGACGGAAGCTAGCCGCCGAAGGCTCGAATCGCGGCATTGATGTAGGCGAACAGCTGCGGGTCGAGGCCAGCGCGCTGCATCAACTTCGGCTCCTCGACAAACGCCGCCCGCACCTTCCGCTCGACGTTCGGATTGCCGCCGGTGAACTCGCGTACGAGCTCGCGCCAGCGCAAGGCGAGGGGCCGTAGACGCTCGTTAGCCGGTTCCGTGCCAGCGAGCATTTCCGCTCGCACCCGGGCGATGAGCGTGGGCCACTCCGCTTCGACTGCTCGTATATGGTCGCGACCCAGCCGCTCGCCGCGAGCCTTGAGCTCCTCGAACTCTTCGACGCTGAAGATGCGATCGACCATGGTTATTCCCTCGATGGCGCCCACGAAGTCGTCGGCCGACGCCACGGATCCCGCAGCGAAACTGGCCGAGAGCGTCTCGAGGAGCGCAACGAGCCGCTCCTGCTGGTCGATCTGCTCGCGCAAGCGCTTGACGTGAAGCTCGAGCACTCGTTGCGGTGAGAATTGCGGCGTATCGAGACAGGCGCGAATTTCGTCGAGGCTGAAGCCGAGTTGCCGGAGCGACTTGATCTGCTGCAATCGGACGAGCTCGGCCGGTCCATACAGCCGATGACCGGAATCGGTGAGCTTGGACGGCTGTAACAAACCGATTTCGTCGTAGTAGTGGAGCGCGCGAACGGACAGCCCCGTTCGCTTGGCCAGCTCTCCTACTTTCATTCCGCGGGCATTCGCGTCCTGCGTTTCGTGCGCCATTCGGGTCGTGAGCATGGGACGAGGATACTTCCTAACGTTACGTCAGGGTCAAATGAAGAGCGACACCACTTGTCACGACCGGCCATGACGGAAGCGCTCGACACCACTCGGCTCCGTTGCGCAACGATCGAGGACGCCAAGCTGCTCGCCGAGCTCGCGGCTCGGCTGTTCGAGGATACGTTCGGACCGGACAACGATCCGGAGGACATGCGCGCGTATCTGGCCGGCGCCTTTTCGGAGAAAAAGCAGCTCGCCGAATTGGCTGACGCAGATCGCGCGGTGTGGATCGGGCTCGATTCCCTCGATCGACCCATTGGATACGCGGCGATGCGCCGCGGAACGCGCGCCCGCGGTATCGTGTCGGAGCACCCGGCGGAGGTCGAGCGAATTTATGCGGACCGACACTGGCACGGCCGGGGAGCTGGTCGCGCGCTCATGGCCGCATGTGTGGAGCAAGCGCGAGCGTGGGGCTGCGACGTGCTCTGGCTCTCAGTGTGGGAGCGGAATCCGCGGGCGATCGCATTCTATGAGAAAACCGGCTTTCGAAAGGTCGGACGACGGATTTTTCAGCTTGGGGGCGATATGCAACACGACGACGTGATGGCGCAATCATTGGCCTGAACGAGTGCGGCCGGCTTTTTGCTTTTTCTTCCTCTGCTGGCCCGCATGAAGCGGGCTCCATGAGGAGGCTGAGTCGATGCGCTGGACGCCCGGGGGCGAAAGTCGAAACGTCGAGGACCGTCGCGGTTCCGGGTTTGGAATGGCCCCGATGGGCATTGGTGGCACGGTCGTCTTGCTGGTGCTCAGCTTGATCTTCGGTCGAGATTTCGTGTCCGGATCCGGCGGTGATAATGGAAACGCGCCGCCGCAGAGCGCGAGCGGCGAAGCCGCTCCGATAAACCAGTCGCCGGAAGAAGCGAAAGAAGTGCAGTTCGTCTCGTTCGTGCTCGACACGGCGCAGGCGACTTGGGCCAAGCTTCTTCCGGAGCAAATGGGCACGCCGTGGCACGACGCCAAGCTCGTTCTGTTTCGCAATGCGACGCGAACCGGTTGCGGTGTGGGACAAGAAGCGATGGGCCCGTTCTATTGTCCACTCGATCAAAAGATCTATATCGATCTCGCGTTTTACGACGAGCTTCGGAATCGCTTCGGCGCACCGGGCGACTTCGCGCAGGCCTACGTGCTCACCCACGAACTCGGGCATCACGTTCAACACTTGCTCGGCATCGACGAACGGGTGCGGCGCGCGCAGGAAGCGAATCCAGACCAGGCCAACGCGCTCTCCGTACGGCTCGAGCTACAGGCCGATTGCTACGCCGGCATCTGGGCCCACGCGACGCAGCAGGAGCAGATGCTGGAGACTGGCGACCTCGAAGAGGCGCTCAACGCCGCGTCGTCGGTTGGTGACGACCGCGTTCAGCGCGCGACGACGGGCCACGTGAATGCCGACTCATTCACCCACGGATCGTCGAAGGAGCGCGCGACTTGGTTCCGTCGGGGCTTCGACTCGGGCAATCCGAAAGCGTGCAATACGTTCGCTAGCGCGTAACGAACAGCTTCGCGATGCCGCGCATCGGGATCCAGACCCATGACGGACGGTTGTTCAGCTCGTACGCCAGCTCGTAGAACGCTTTCTCGGTTTCGAATAGCGACAGCAGTTGCCGGACCTGTTTCTCGTCGTCGGGAAACAGCTCCGCCACGTCGTCGCGCGTGTCAGCGTCTCCCGCGTCGCTCAGGTATCCGCGGAGAAAGGCATCGCGAACATCGCGTTCCCAGCGAGCCGCGCGCAGCTCTCGGGTCGGCAGGTCGATCGTCTTCTCTACCGACATGACGAGCGTGGCCGCCGCATACGCGATGCTCCGCAGCATGCCGGCGACGTCGCGGAGCGGCGATGTCTTCTCACGACGTTCCTCGAGGGACTTCGACGGCTCTCCCTCGAAGTCGATGATCATGAAGTCGCCGCTCGGCGTGCGCAGGACCTGGCCGAGATGGTAGTCACCGTGAATGCGGATTCGCGCGCCCTCGCTGGCGGCGTCGCCGACACTGTCTACGATCTCATCGATCCATCCGACGTAGTGATCGCGCCGACGAACGAGAGCTTCGGCCTCGGCGATGCGGTCGCGCGGGAAGGCGCGTGACGGGATCTGCCGTTCGAGCAGTGTCAGCCCTTCGCGGATCGATTGCTGCGTCCGTTGCGCCCAACGCTCGAGATCCTCGGGCGCAATCACCTCGGGCGCGAAGGCCGCGTCGTCATCATCGCCGGCGAGCGCGTCGTGCATCGCACGCGTAACGACGCCGAGGCGAGTGGCGTCATTGGCGAACGCGTTCGGCGCGTCGCGTCCAATGGGCGCGTCGAAGTATGGACGCCCTCGCTCGAGTGCGTAGCTCCACGCGTCCGTCGAGCCGGGGAGGAGTACTTGCAGCATGCCCGCGGTCGTCCGCTCCCCATTGTCGTCGAAGACGATCGTGGCGAGCAAGCGCGGCGTATTTTCGAAGCCGGCGCGGGCCGTGAGAAACTGCGTCACCTCGACCTCGGGGTGGATACCCGGCTTTAGCATTCTGAAAAGCTTGAGTATCGCCACGTTGCCGATCCCGATCGACGTATTGCTCTGCTCCGCCGACCCGACGCTGGTCTCGATGTCGTGCGCCGCGGGCAGCCAACCGCTCGCGAGCGACTCGATGATCCAAGCGGAGTGATGATCGCGCACGACCAAGCCGCCAGCCAGCGCGCTGACGAGACCGGCGCGAAATGCTGGATCCTGAATGGCGTCGTACACGCCCGCGCCGTCGGTGGCGTTTCTGATCACGAATCGATCCTCGATGCCGGGTGGGATCGATTCGCTCGACGCCATAGGGATTTGGTAGGTCGCGTCGCCGCTGCCCGTTGTCACGATCACACGCGCAACGGCGAATCGTCCGTCGCCCCAGGGGAGCACGATCGAATTCACCAAACGGGCGTCCGTCGGCGTGGCGCCTTTGCCGGCGAACCAGCGTTGCTTGGCGACGAAGCGAAGCAGGTCGTCGGCGGTCAGCGCCGCAAGCGCCGTGGCGATCGGCGCCGGGTGCGGCGTCGTCATCAGGTCGACCGCTGGAATTCCTTCGCCCGTTCTGCGGCCATGAGACGGAACCAAAGGAAGTTGTGTGGGCCGAGGGTCAACAGGTACGGCAACTCACCGATGGGCGGAAAGCAGTTCTTGCTCCACAGCTCGAGCGGCACCATGCCGTGGAAGTCGCGCAGATCGAGCTCGACGTACTGTGCGAAGCGCGACAGGTTGTTGACGCAGAGAATGAGCTCGTCCTTGTAGCGCCGCAGAAAGATGAGCACTCGGCGATTGGCGGCGTCGAGCGGCTCCCAGGTCCCACGCCCGAAGGCTTTGAACTGCTGGCGCACGCCGATCAAACGGCGCATCCAGCGAAGGAGCGAGGTCGGAACGCGCTCCTGCGCGACGACGTTGACGGTGTGGTAGCCGTACGGCGGGTCGACGATCAACGGCGCGAACAGGGCCGCGGTGTCGGCCTCCGAGAAGCCGGCGTTGCGATCCGGACTCCATTGCATCGGCGTGCGAACGCCGTTGCGATCGCCGAGATAGACGTTGTCGCCCATGCCGATCTCGTCGCCGTAGTACATGATCGGCGTGCCTGGCATCGACATGAGCAGCGCGTTCATCAACTCGATCTGGCGACGACCACCTTCCATGAGCGGCGCCAGACGCCGGCGAATACCGACGTTGATGCGCATGCGCGGATCCCGCGCGTACTCCCGGTACATGTAGTCGCGCTCTTCATTCGTCACCATCTCGAGCGTGAGCTCGTCGTGATTGCGCAGGAAGACGGCCCACTGGCAGTCGTGCGGGATCTCCGGGGTCTGCCGCATGATGTCGACGATGGGCGTGCGATCTTCCTTGCGCAGCGCCATGTACATGCGCGGCATGACGGGAAAATGAAACGCCATGTGACACTCGTCGGAGTTGCCGAAATACGGGCGAACATCGCTCGGCCACTGATTCGCTTCGGCGAGAAAAATGCGGTTCGGAAATTCCGCGTCGAGCGTGCGCCGAAGATCTCTCAGAATCTCGTGCGTCTCCGGCAGATTCTCGCAGTTCGTTCCCTCGCGCTCGACAAGATACGGAATCGCGTCGAGCCGCAGACCGTCGACGCCCATGCGCAGCCAGAAGCGCATGACGTTCTTGACCGCCTCGATGACTTCCGGGTTGTCGAAGTTGAGATCCGGTTGATGGCTGAAGAACCGGTGCCAGTAGAACTGCTGCGCCTCCGGGTCCCACGTCCAGTTCGACTTCTCCGTGTCGGTGAAGATGATCCGCGACTGCGAGTACTTATTCGGGTCGTCGCTCCACACATACCAATCACGCTCTGGCGACCCTTTCGGCGCGCGCCGCGCACGTTGGAACCACGGATGCTGGTCCGACGTGTGATTGATCACCAGCTCGATGATGACGCGGATATTCCGTGAGTGCGCGGCGTCGAGGAAGCCCTGAAAGTCCTCGGTCGTCCCGAAGGTCGGGTTGATTTCCTCGTACGCGGCGATGTCGTATCCGTCGTCCTTGAGCGGCGACGGAAAGAACGGCAGCAGCCAGACGGTATTCGCGCCGAGCTGCTGAATGTAGTCGAGCCGTTCAACGAGTCCCTTGAAATCACCGAAGCCGTCCGCGTTCGAGTCGCGATAACTCTTGACGTGCAGCTGATAGACGATGGCGTCCTTGTACCAGAGCGGATCGTTGTCGTTCACGGATGGTTGCCGAGCGTGACGTGGTGCGAATCGATGGGCGGCGGATCAGCCGGACGTGCGAGCGCGATCAGGGTCGAGGCGTCGATCGGTGTCCAAAAAGCTTACAGGTACATCACATGCAAGGTGCAGTGCGGCGCCCGGCTCGATGCCGACGTCTTCCACGCACGAGGAAACTTCGTATGGTCGTCGCTTCATTGATCGTCACTGCGCTGTTGCAGATGGCACCGCCTCCATCGGCGTCCGATACCGTGTCGCGCGATACCGTATCTACTCGCGGCATCACCGCCGGGGCAACATCCACACCACCAGACTCGGCCGCCTGGTATCGCCGAGCACCCGTGGTGGACGCACGACTAGTGCCGGATTGGAGCGCCGCGCGATCGACCGATACGATACCCCGCCGCCGCAAAGCCGTCGAATACAGCGACGAGTATTACAGCCGGCTGCAGATCCATCGATGGGGAAGTTGGCTCGAGTTTCCAGTGTTCGGCGCCGAGTATTGGCTCGGTCAAAAGCTGATGAACCCCGACGCGATACCGGCCGATTGGGTCAAGACCAGCCACGCCATCGTTGCCGGAGGCCTTGCCGGTCTGTTCGCGATCAATACGGTCACCGGCGTCTGGAATCTCTACGACTCGCGCAACGACACCGAGCAGCGCGCGCTCGTCTGGACCCACTCGGCGCTGATGTTGGCGTCGGACGCCGGGTTCGCGATCACCGGGTCGCTCGCGGGCGGTGCCCACGATTCGTTTCGCACGCGAGATCGGCATAAGCAGGCGGCGCTGGTGTCGATGGGGATCGCGAGCGCCGGCACCCTGATCATGTGGATCAAGCGGGGACTCTGAGGCGGCTCAGCGAAGCCGCCGCGACCTACGAGTCGTCCGAATCGAGCTCGGTCGCCTCGGTTGCCTCGGTTGCCACGTGCTCAACGCGCAGCACGTGGCCCGGCTGATCGGCGGGATCCAGGCGCACGTAGTTTCGCACGCCGCGCCAGTGGTATCGCGCGCCGGTCAGGAGATCATGAACGACATACGGCTGGTCGTCATCGATCCCCATTTCGTGAATCGGCACGTGGACCATCGTCTCCTGCACGTGGTGGGGATCCGTGTTCACGGCAACGAGAATGTCACCTGTGCTGAGTCGCGGGTCGTCGGCTCCGGTGATCGATCGGATGATCGGCTGCGGGACCGGCTGCGCGCGCGAGCCGCTCCACTGCATCGGCGGCTCGGCCGGCGATTTTCGGTAGAATAGAATCGTCGGGTTCTCGCTCAGGTGGAACGAGAGATTGGCGTACCGCCGTAACGCCGGCTGGCTGCGACGAACGGCGTTCAGCGCCCGGATGTCACTGTTGATGTTCCCTTGCGCCTCGTAGTTTCGCGGCCGCAGCTGGTATTTCTCCGAATCGAGATACTCCTCGCTCCCGGGTCGCACGGGCACGTTCTCGGCCAGCTCGAATCCGCTGTAAATGCCGTAGAGCGGCGACAGCGTGCCGGCGAGCAGCAGACGGATCCGAAACGCCGGCCGGCCGCCATACACTAAATACTCATGCAAGATGTCTGGCGTATTCGCGAACAGGTTGCCGCGGTAGTACTCGACCAGCGGCGTCTGCGTCAGCTCGGAGAAATAGTCGCGCAACTCGCCCGAAGAATTCTTCCACGTGAAATACGTGTAGGACATCGTGAACCCGAGCTTGGCGAGCGCGTTCATTCGCTTGGGCCGGGTAAAGGCCTCGGACAAGAAGATCACGTCCGGGTGCTGCCGCTGCACTTCGCCGATCACCCACTCCCAAAAGGCGAGCGGCTTGGTGTGCGGGTTGTCGACGCGGAAGATCTTCACACCGTGCGCGATCCAGAACAGGAATACGTCGCGGCACGCGGCCCATAACGCCTGCCGATCGTCGCACCAGAGATTCAGCGGATAGATGTCCTGATACTTCTTGGGCGGATTCTCGGCGTATTTAATCGTCCCGTCCGGCCGAACGAAGAACCACTGCGGATGTTCGTTCACCCACGGATGATCGGGCGAGCACTGCAGCGCGTAGTCGAGGGCAATCTCCATCCCGAGCTGACCCGCCGTCTCGACGAATTCGTCGAAGTCCTCGAGGGTACCGAGCGCGGGGTCGATGGCGGTGTGTCCGCCAAACTCGTTGCCGATCGCCCACGGGCTGCCGACGTCGTCCGGCTCCGGCGTGAGCGAATTGTTCTTTCCCTTGCGAAACGTGTGGCCGATCGGGTGGATCGGCGGGAGATACACCACGTCGAAGCCCACCTCGGCGAGATGCGGCAGGCGTGCGCACGCGTCGGCGAACGTTGCCGAGCGCGGTGGTGCGTCGGGCGTCGGTGCGGTTTGGGATCGAGGAAACATCTCGTACCACGCGGCGAAACCGGCGCGTTCCCGGTCGACGACGATGGCGAGCTCGCGCCGAAATCGGGTGAGGTCGATCGCGCGCTCGTGTTCGTGCATGAGTGCCAACAGCTCGTCGTCGAGCGCACGCTGGATGCGTCGCTCGATCGGAGTTTCACCGCGACGATCTGCCAGGGCCTTGGCGGTCATCGAGAGCGATGCGCGGGCCGCAGCCGAGCGCGTCGTTCGCGACGCCGCCCGAATAAGCTCCGCCCCCTCGGCGAGCTCGGTGTGGATCTGTTGGCCGGCGTCGAGCTTCTTCTTGAGCTCCGAACGCCATGTCACGAAACGATCCGTCCATGCTTCGACGGTGAACATCCATCGGCCGACGCGGTCAACGGTGAACGCGCCGTACCACCGGTCGGTGTCGAAATCGTAGTGGAGGGGCGACGCGGACCAGTCGGAGTCGCCCGGGCCTTGGTAGATCACCTGAGCGGCGAGTTGGTCGTGCCCTTCTTTGATGATGTCGGCTCCCACCCAAACGGTGTCGCCGACGATGCGCTTTACCGGATAGCGTCCAGCGTCGAGCTCCGGGGTGACACATTCGATGACGACGTGCTCGGTGCGTCGCGTCCGCGCGCGACGATCGGGCGACTTTCTCGTGGCCAAAATGGTTGGGTGGTTCGTCGGCGGTGGGACGTCGTGGAAGTCAGTCCGTATTGTAGTTCGATACGCGAGAGCGGAGCAACATCCGCGCCCCAGCGCGGCAACTGGGTTGCGCGCAGTCCGCGACCTAAGTACATCAAGGGCATGCCTTTCCGCGACGCCTCAGTTGCGTCGCGCGACGCCAAGGGGGTTTCCATGCGTACCCGTCCCGCATCGATCCGACGTTCTCACATCCTCTTCGCCATCGGCGCACTCGCCATCGCGGTTTTCGCGCTCTTCGTTCTGGCCGTCACGCCGGTGTCCGGCGGTGGACAGGTGCCTCAGTCCGCGACCTTCACCGTTCGTGAGTACGTCCTCCCACACAAGAACCCGGACGCATTCGCGCACGACCCGGCGGTCGCCCGAGACGGAATGTTGTACTTCGCCGACCAGCAGAGCAGCTACATCGGTCGTCTCGATCCGGAGACGGGCGAGGTTAAGGAATTCCCGACGCCGACGCCAAAGTCCGGTCCGCACGGCATCGTCGTCGCGCCGGACGGCAGCGTTTGGTACACGGGAAATGCCGCGGGAAATATTGGGCGACTCGATCCCAAGACCGGAACCATCACCGAATTCAAGACGCCCGGCGCTCGTGATCCGCACACTCCGCTCTGGCTGAACGGCACGGTGTGGTTCACGGCGCAACAGTCGAACAAGTACGGTTCGCTCAATCCGGCCACCGGCGAGGTGAAGATTTACGACGTTTCGACGCCGCGCGCGCTTCCGTATGGCCTCCAACGCGCGCCTGATGGCTCGCTGTGGATCGCGCTCTTCGGCACGAATAAGCTGGGCCATCTCGACCCGGCAACGGCGAAGCTCGTAGAAGTCGATCTGCCGAATCCGGCAACGCGCCCGCGCCGCTTAGCGATCACCTCCGACGGACGCATCTGGTACTCCGACTACGCTCGCGGTTACCTCGGGATGTATGACCCCAAAACGAAAGCGACGAAAGAGTGGAAGACGCCCGACGACAACTCCAGCCCGTACGGCATCGGCGTCGCTCCAAATGGGGCGATCTGGGTCAACGAGGCGCGCCAAGGCGTCATGGTCATGTTCGATCCCAAGACGGAGCACATGCAGGCCGTGCCGATTCCCACGCGCGGATCCGTCGTCCGGAATGTCACCGTCGATTCGACCCGCCATCGCCTGTGGATCGCCGAGAGCGGCGTGAGCAGAATAGGGCGAATCGATCTCAAGTAGCGGTGCGCGCGGCGCGCGGCGCCGCGCGCTCTGAACTGCGAGCTATTCGCTCGTGCGGGCGAGCCATCTGGGAGCGAGCGACAACGCAATCAACAACGCACTCGCGACGATGAGACTCAGCAGGGCGTCCGACCGGCCGTTGCCCACGCGCTCGAGCAGGCTGTCGGCGAAATAACAATAGATCACGATCGACGGCACGATGCCGGCGCCGGTCGCCGCCATGTACGACGCGAACGGTGTGCGCGCGAGTCCGCCGATGAAGTTCGCGACGCCGAGCGGCAGAACGGCGATCAACCGCAGCCGGAGCATTCCGTCGAAATCGGACGCGGCATCCGCAGCGCCTTTGGCCCGCTTGAATCGGCTAAGCCAGTTGACGACAACGCCATGCGCGACCGTTCGCGCCAACCAATAGCCGCCAGCCGCGCCGACCATGGCGCCGCCCCAGCTGAGAATGCTGCCCAAGACAGTTCCAAAGAGGGCCCCGCCCGCGACGATGAACGGCAGCCCGGGAGCGCCAAGCGCGGTCCCGAGGGCAACCGTGACGACGTACGCGACCGAAAAACCAACCACGTTGTACGATTTGCGGAGCCGCGCAAGGTGCTCGAGGGTGTGGCGAGGGTCGAACCACCCGTGCCTGTAACCGATCAGCGCCGCGGCGATCAGAATCAAGGCAAGCGCGGCGATGCGAACCACGGCGGCGCGCGTCGAGACTCGGCGAGTCATCTGCACGCCCTCCCAGAGATCACAACGCGTGCCCGATCGTCACCGGCGACATTCGATGCGCGTAATCGGGAGCGTTCCTATCTGATTGCCGACGGTCGCTCGGTCGGCAACACCAGTCGCGAGTTGGAGCGTGAGCGACCGCTGGTCGGCGGCGTTCGTGAACGACACCCGGACGACCTCAGGCGTCAAACGCTGCCAGCTACTCCCCGGAACGATGCTGTCGATGCGACCTTCGGGCGAGACGAAGCGCACGACATACAGTGAACCGTCGCCGGCCTTCACCAGCGCGAAACGCGACGGGAATCCGGCCGAAAGCGCCGAGCTCGCGGAGTCGGGGCGAAGCTGGTAGCATCCGTCGAGTCCGGTGGAAAGCGCGAGGGACTTGGCGGCGAGCGACGTGGCGCCGGTCACCTCGCGCAACTGCATCGCACTTTGCGCACGAGGCTGTGGTGCCGCGCCGCGTGCGAACGCCTGATCCGCGACTGTGTTGGCGAGGCTATCGACACTCGGCCGCTGCGCACCGGCGATCGCCCGCGGTTGCGTTTGACTCCGCGCATTCACTGCGACTTTCGCCGCCCGAGTCCCGGAGTCTGTCGTCGGTGCCTCCACGTTCGTAGCCGACGGAGGCACCGCCGCGATGTTTTCAACCTTTCGGTGCGCAGGTTCTCGGGGTGAGGCGGTCGCAACCTCGGCTGGCCGGACCGGCGCTCCCGCCACACCCGCCGCACCGGTCGGCGCCGGAACGGGACGGACACTCGATTCGGTCGCGACTGGTGCCGGCGCATGTCGAACGGTGAGCAACGACGCCACCGCGATGAGCAGCGTTGCGGCGAGGGCAGCGCGCGCCGGCGTGAACCGCAGCCGCCGCCACAGCGAGTGTTGTCCCGCGGCCGCTCGAGCGGGGGCCGGAATCACTCCCCCACGCACGCCGTCGAGCGCCGACACGATGTTGCCCGCCGCGGCGATGATTCCGCGAGCTTCGGCGACCATCGCGGCGCAATCGCGACACTCGGAAACGTGCGCCGCCACGGTCGCCGCCTCATCGCCGGCGAGCGCGCCATCCAGAAAGGCGTGAATGGTTCCTTCGTCAAGATGCTGCATGAGTACCTCGTACAGCGCTCCCGCCGTGCTGGAGCGATTCGTATGCGTCAACGAGTCGCCGGCGCGCCCGCGCCAACGTCGTTCCGACCGACCCGATCGAGAGCTCGAGGGCGGCCGCGATCTCGGTATAGTCGAGTCCCTCTTCCCTCATGAGCAGCGCCTCTCGGTCGCGCTCCACGAGCATGTCGAGCGCTTTCCGCGCCATGGCCGTCTCCTGAGCCCGTTCGATTGCCAGCGGCTCCGGATCGACAACCTCGTCGACGCGCGCTTGTTCGCGCAGGAGCTCGAGCCGCTGTCGGCGCCGAGCGTCCTTTCGGGCTTCGTCTCTCACGAGGTTGGTTGCCACGGCAAAGAGCCATGCACGTTCGCTCACGATGGATTCCTGTCGCATGGCGCGAAGAAAGGTCTCCTGTGCTACTTCGTCGGCCCAATCGCGATCGCCCAGCCTGCGCGTCAGGTAGCGCACGAGCGGCTCGTGATACTGGCGAAACAGGCGATCGACGTCGTTCACGTGCTCCTCACCACGCGGCGACAATGGTCTTCAACTCGCCGGGGCTCAGCTGTGCGGCGCCGTGTTCCGTGAGCGAGATTGCGCGATCCTTCCCGACGACCAGCACGCGCGTGCCGAGCGTGAAGACGGCCCGTAGCTCCGGGAGTCGATCGAGGAGATCGAAATACGCTGGCGAAAATGGCTTGATCGTGGTGGTCGGCATGGTCGGCCGGTAGCGCGTGTCGGTCCAAATGCTGTCGCGAAGCACGAACGTGCGTCCATCGATGCTCCGTGTCGAGGCGTTGGCTGTCGCGGGCGAATTCGAGGGCCGCCCCGCGCGGGCAAGCGAGTCGATCGCTATGACGCTCGTGACCGATCGTTGCGCCGACGCGGCCTTCGCCGACTCGAACCGCAGCATGGCGTCAGTTGCCGGTGCGTTCTGCAATGGCATCACCGGCTGGCCCGACACGCCGTTGCGCGTCATGCCAACTCGTGCCGTGAGTTGCGGCTCGGTGACTAGGTACGACGTGAACTCTGTCGGAATGCCGTACCGTTCGCCTAGGGAACGAATCTCGTCGTCGATTTCTTTGGAAGCGCCGTTCTTCCGACGCTCGGCGCTCAATACCCCGACGCGCTGTGTGGCCCAGAGGCGCGCGACGAACGCGTTCCGCCGGTCGCGATCGGGAAAATCGATCGCGGATGTCCATTGCACCGGCACACCGCGGCGATTCCCTTCGACGACGATGTGCGCCGGTCCGTGACCGGTGTATCGCGTGAGGAGCACGAAGTCTTGATCGGCAAACATGTCGCTCGGCTGCGCCGGCATTCGGCGATCGAGCTTCACGACGCCGTCCACGTGAACGCGCACGTCGGTCAGCACCGGATCGACCAGTCGATTGGCGACGATGCCCACCATGCGCTCGACCGATTCGTCCGGGCGCACGAACTGCGCGGTGCCGCGGCCCTCGAGGGCGAGTTGTTCGAGCAGGCTCACGTTGACGTCCGACCCCAGCCCGAAGGTGAAGATCCTTCGGCGAGCGTCGCCTGATGTCGCGCCGTTGGCGGCGATGGCCGCGAGATGATCGGAGCTCTGATCGCCGATCGTCGGCTCGCCGTCCGTCACGAACAGAACCAGCGGCAGTCGTCCAGCGTTGACCGCGGGACGGATGGCTTCGCGCAACGCGGCTTCGATGTTCGTGCCGCCTTGCGCCTCGAGCGCATCGAGGTAGCGTGTCGCTTCGCGGACGTTCGCCGCGGTGGCCGTCACGAACTCGTCTCGGAAGGTTCGCACGTCGCTCGAGAAATCGATGAGGCGGAAGCGATCGTCGGAGCGAAGCGTAGTGAGCAGTTGCTTGCCCGCCGCGCGAGCCTGCTCGATCTTGCGCCCTTGCATGGAGCCGGAGACGTCGAGCACCAGCGTGACGTCGCGCGGCGTCGTCTCGCCGCGTGAAATCGGTGGTGGCGATACCGTCAGCAACGCAAACGCATCCTCATTGCCCGGAGCATACGTGAGCGCGCTGATTGCCGCGGCGGAATTTCGTCGAACCGGCACGAGAAGCGTCACGTCGCGCGCGTCGCCGCGAACGGTGACGTGTCGCCGGCCGTCGCGCTCGTCGACGTCGATGGCGTGCGTCGGAGAAAACGGAGCCCCGAATTCTTGCGTCGCGCGATACTCCAGCGTGAACGACGACGTTCCGCCGTCGTGCACGTTCGAGACATTGCGATCCGGACCACGGAAATAGTCGATGCGGAGCGCATCGCCCTCGCGAGGCGCAACGCTTTGGAATCGAACGACGATTCGCTTTTCTTCGCCCGGATTGAGCGGAAAGATTCGCGCGCGCAGCAGGCCGTGACCCATCCATTCGACCAGCGCCGGATCCCGCTGCGTGCGCACGATGTTCTCATAGACGCGACGTGCGTCATCGGCGTTCATTGTCTCGCCCGATATGAGCTCGCCATTGACCGACAGCTTCAAATCCTGAAATGCCGCGTCGCCCGGCAGCGGAAAGAGATAGTCCGCCTCGCCGAGCAAGGAGCCGCGATTCACGAACCGCTCGTCCACCTCATAGCGAAGCACGTGATCCGCGAGCTCGACGCGTACGTCGCTTCTCGTTCGGACGATGTTGGGACGGCAATCACGAATCGGTGGTGACGCAGGCCGGCCTTCGAGCGGGACGATGCCGATACCGCAGGGACGCGGAACGATCCAGCCTTGGGCGCTGAGCCGCGCGCCGGCGGTGAGTGTCGTGACCGCCAATAACCCGGCGCGAACGATCGGACGCATGAGAACTCCCTAGTCTGTGCCTTAGGGAGACGTCGGTAGCGGCTGAACTTGCACACATTGGCCCCCGCGATACTCGGCCGTGTTCGCTGATCCATGGGTTTGCGTTCGAAATCTTCGCGGATGCGGTTCGCGTGGCACGCCAATTTCCTTAGCACGACACCAGAAAGTCAGAAACTGGACGACGCGGCGAATCTCAAATCGTCTGTGCCATGCGTTATCGCATTTCGCTCCATATCGGTGTCTCTCTCGTGCTTGCCGGTGCAGGCATCGTTGGTGTGCTCGGAGGCTGCGCTCAGTTGTCGCGGCCGCGTCTGGTGGACGCCAAGCCGCCGGTGCCGGAGTCGGGGAGTCTCTATCGGCTGGCGTCGAGCAGCGTTCGCTCGGTGACCGTGTACGAGGCCCGCACGGTATCCTTTGCGCTCGACAGAATCGATCAGCGCGGACTTCCGCTCGATCAGACCTATCGGCATCCGGCGACCGGCGCCGGGGTCACCGTGTATGTGTTCGACGGCGGCGTGTCGCCGACGCATCCGGAGCTTGCCGGTCGCGTGCGAGCGGGCTTCAGCGGATTTCCCGACGATCCCAAGATCTGTAATCCGCACGGCACCGCGGTCGCCGGTGCGATCGCCGGCGCCACACTCGGTGTCGCGCCCGACGCCAACATCGTCGACGTCAAGATGGTTCAGTGCGACAAGCTGCGCGGCACGATCAAGGCGATCGTCGACGGCGCGCATTGGGTCATCGAAGATCACAAGGCGCACGCGGGTCCGGCGATCGCGAACTGGTCGTTCATTGCCGATACGTCGACGAACATTCCGGCGCTCGACAGCGCCGTGACCGATCTTCGCGCCGCCGGGATTCCCGTGATCGTGTCCGCCGGCAATCTCGAGATCGACGCGTGTCGCGTCTCGCCGGCCAATTCCAAGGGCGCGCTGGTCGTCGGCGCGTCATCGCTCGTGAGCGAGCGACTACCGAACGGAACGACGCACGTCGTCGATCGCCGGGCTGCGGGAACGGCGTACGGTCCGTGCATCGATCTCTATGCTCCCGGAGATTCGGTGCTGCTACCCAGTCTCGACCGTGACATGTCGCCGATCTCTCAATTGTGGAACGGAACGTCGATGTCCGCCGGGTACGTGAGCGGCGCGGCGGCTCTCTTTCTCGAGACGCATCCGAACGCGACACCAGATCAGGTGGCGGATGAGCTCAAGAGCGCGGCCACGATCAATGTCCTCCACGATACGCGAACGACGTTTTCAAGAATGCTGTATGTCGGGACGCGCGACACGCGGCTGGTTCTTCGGACTGCGTCGCGGCGCTGAGCGTGCGGCGTTGAACGTATAGATGTTGAACGTATAGATGCGGGATACGCGTACGGCCGTCAGACAACGCGGCCGTACGCCGCCTTGGCTCGGCGGACCGCTCCTTCCACAGCTGCAATGTTCTCGGCACCGCCGGCGCGGGCCGCGCGCATCTCGATCGACACCCATCCCGTGTAGTCCATCGCATCGAGCGCCGCCGCCGCGGCCGCATGATCGGCGCTCGCACCGAGTTGCTGGAGATTCGGTTCGCTCGCATGGAAATGACCGATGAATGGCGCCGCCGCCTGAAGCGTTGACCCGATGTCTTCGCGGGACATCGTCATGCCACCCAGATCGGCGTTGATACGGACGGCCGCATCATCGACCGCCCGGCAAACGGCGACAGCGTCCGCGGTCGTGGTGATGAAGTCGCAGCCATATGCGGGCGGGTTCGCTTCGATGCAGAACACGACGCCGTTTGCTCGTGCGTGATCACCGACGGCACGGAAGACGTCATACGCGATGTCGAGCGCGTCCGCCATTGCCAGCGAGCCGCGGATTCGATTCTTCGGCGATCCGAAGACCAGCGCGCGCGCGCCGAGCTTGGCGCTCAGCTCGATGATTCGACGCAAGTAGTCGAGCGTGGCCGTGCGTGTGGACTGGTCGCCGAAAAGTTGAAGCTCGGGACGACCGAACAGCAGCGATTGCATCGATACGATCGGCAGGCCTCGGTCCGCCCAGACGCGCCGGTACGCTTCGACGTCGGCGCTCGACGCGTCGAGCGGTCGTTCGCGCCATTTCGTGGGCGCAATCTCGACACCGCCGACGCCCTCGCGCCGGAGCAGCTCGGCGATCGCGTCGTCCTCGGCCGGCTGCCAGGCGATGTTCGAGACGGCGAGCTTCACGCGGGCGTTCGTTCGCGCTCCGTGGCGACGAACGCCGCGATCCGCGCCAACGTGCTCGCCTTGCTCTCCAGGTACGGATTCACACCGCCGAAGAGCGCCGCGTAGCGCGTGTGAATGTCGTACCGCACGGGCGCCGGACTCACTGCATTCGAAAACTCGATGCCGAACGCCGCACGCGCGACGTCCGAAACGCTCACGGGCTCGGTGGGCAGGTGGACGAGTGGCAGTTCGTGATCCAGAGACAGTTGGACGTCACCCCACAGACGGCCGATGTCGTAGTACTGGAACACGCCGCGCGAATCGATTGCGCTCACGTTGTTGTCGTGCAGCAGATCGTAGATGGCGTTCTTCTTGAGCCCGGGGCCAAAGAGCCCGACGAGCCGAATGATCACCGCGTCGAAGCGGCCGGCGACGATCTGCTCGAGTCGCCGCCGGTTGCGCCCATAGGCCGTCAGGCCCGTCGTGGGCGTCGGCGAATCTTCGTCGACGTCGACCGGATCGAGAAAGACGTCCACCGTCGAGATGAGCACGACCTTCCGCGCGTTGACCTGCTCGAGCGCGCGCGTGAGGCGCTCGATGTTATCCAGATCGCGTTCGGGCTCCGCGTTCGCCTTCCATTTTTCGGCGCGCGCACCGCAGCACACGACCAGATCGAATCCGCGTCCCGCGATCTGCTCGATGTTCGAGGAATTGAAGCATGCGTCGAACGAATGTTGCCGCAGCAGGTTGCTGCCGACAAATCCGGTGTAACCGATCAGCGCCGAGCTGTCGTCGCTCGTCATGAGGCGGTCATGGGTTGAATCGGCCGAGGGCCGCGGAAACGAGCGTGCGCAGGATGAGGAGATTGCCCCGGACGGGACTGATCTTGGTCGGCGTCTTCCCCGTGTCGGGATAGCGGCGGATCACGGGCGTTTCGATGACGCGGAGCCGAAGCCGTGCCGCGCGGATGGCAAGATAATAGTGCAGCTCGTATCCGGAGAAGACGTCGCGCAACGGCCGCACGCGCGGGTCGGTGAGCAGACGCCGGCTGTAGGCGCGGAACCCGTTTGTCGTATCGGTATACGCGTGTCCGGCGGCAAGGCTGATCAACGGAGCGTGGAGGAGACGCACGGCGAGGGTTCGGCTCAGCGGCGTGTTGATGCCCTGGCCGCCGGGGATGTAGCGCGACCCTTGAATGTGGTCGTATCCGGCGTCGAGGAGCGCGATGAAGCGGGGGATCGCGCTGACGTCGTCCTTGCCGTTCCCGTCAATGACGACGAGGCCTTCATAGCCTTGCTCGAGCGTGAAGGCGATCGCCATGCGCATTTGTGCGCTCAACCGACCGGCATCGCGCTTGATGAGCAGGGCGCGAAGACGGAATTCGGAGAGTGTGTCGGGCGCAAGCGAGCCGTCGGTGCTGCCGCCGTCGGCGACGACGATGTCGATCTGGTCGGCGAACGGCGCCATCGCGCGAAGTTGGTCGCGAATGCGTTCGCCTTCGTTGACGACGAAGACGGCGATGCAGTATCGAGCTCGCTTGGGGCCGAACACATACCGCTCGTGCGCGGGCACTCCTGGGCGCGCGGCGACCGCTTGCATCATCCAGTGACGACGTTCCGCCGCTCTTCTCTCAGCAGAACGGAGCTCGTGTGCTCCTCGCGAACGTAGTACGCCGGTCGGTCGCGCATGCGACGTGACAACCCGCCCACGTATTCGCCCACGAAGGCAAGCATGATGGACAAGACGAGGAACGCAAGCGCGTCGTGCAGTTGAGTCCCTTGAACCGCGACGACAATCGCGTTGAAGAGGGCGATCACGACGCCGCTCCAAAGCACCGTGCGCAGCGGGTGCGTGGTGTGATCCATGACCAGCGCGCGCGCCAAATTCATCGCTTCGCCCTTGGGGCGCACGGTCGGCTCGCCGGTTCGATTGATCGGCGAGTAGGGCAACGCTTCTTTGTGGAACCCGATGTACGACGTGAGCAGGCGCAAATACTGGTCGGGATCGCGAATCTGCGTGATCGCGTTCACGACTTGGCGGCTCATGCAACGGAATTGTGTCGAGTCTTTGGGGATTCCCGCTTTGACGACCGAGTTGATGTACCAATAGAACAAGCGAGCCCCCGCGCGATACCAGATCGGCTCGTTCTTGCGATGGAGCCGCACGCCGTAAACGATGTCCGCCTCGCCGCGCGCACGCTCGAAGAACTCGGGGATGAGTGCCGGCGGATCCATGTTCGGCAGCATCACGATGACATAGTCGCCGATCGCGACGTCGAGACCGGCGGCGATCGCCGTCTCCTCGCCGAAATGGCGCGACAGTCGCAGGAAGCGGACAAAGTCGTAGCGCTCGAGGAGCGCGCGCACGCCTGCTACCGTCGCCGCCGGCACGCCGTCGTCCACGAGAATGATCTCGTAGTGGGTGACGAGCTGCCGCAACACGGCAACCGTCTCTTCGACGAACGTGACTACCGCGGCGGCCGTGTCTCCTTCGAGCGGCGCAACGATGGAAATGAGTGATTCGTTCATGCGTGAATGCTCATGGCAGGCGCGCCGACTCCCAATAGTCTGCGCAGCGCCTCCTCGACATCATACACACTGTCGATCTTCGCGCCCAAGACCGTGATGCACCCCGGATGCTCGTCGCTCCGGCGCAAGAGAATCGGGCGGCTGTCGTCTTGCTCACTCCGTGGCATGACCGTCTTCACTTCCCACAGGGAACCGATTTGCCGCGCGCCGCGCATGATCGGCAGGTAGCGCACGGCATCGCTCACCATGTGGACGAACCGCGACGCGCGATCGGCGAGCAGCGTGTCGCCGTCGAAAATGGGGCCGTCGCCCGCGTCGTGCCAGCTGCAATGCGGAGTGTACCGCACATGGCTCAGCGTGAACAATCCGCGCGATGGGTATGGCATGAGCGAAAAGAAGGGCCCGTCCATCACCGTCACCGCCGCGCCGGAGAGCTCGGCCGGCGGCTCGACGAGCGCCATCTCGGTGAGCTCGTGCTTCATGGGAATGGGCGCGGCGGCGGAATTCACCAGGAGTCGATTGAGGCGCGAGTAGGTGCAGTTCAGCACCAGCTCGGCTTCGACGCCGAATCGCGTGTCGTCCTGTTCCAAGGTGACGACGGTGCCCGTTCCGGAGGTCGCGATCCGCTTGGCCTCGGCGTTGACTGCGACGTCGACCCCGGCGTCGCGGAGCTCGCGAATCAATCGGCCGCGCAGCTTCGTCGCGTCGAAGGCGCACTCCTGCACCTCGAACACGGAGTCGATCCGCTCGGCGTCGAACAATTTGTGAACCGCCGCCGGCGCCGGTGATAGCGGCGCACCGATACGACGGCAAAACTCGATGAATTGCGCCGCGGTGATCTTGGACATCCGCCGGCCAACGGCGTAATAGTGCGGGAACGACCGGTCGACACAATCCGCATACTCGTCGACGAACCGTGCGTAGTTGAGCCGCGAGCGGAGCGACGTGAGAATGCTGCGCGGATAGTGATAGCCATTGTGTACGCGCGCCTGGTTGCGGAGCGATGCGCGGGCAAGCAGCTCGGCTTCCCGTTCGACCAAGAGCACGCGCTTCCCGAGCTCACCGAGCAAGACGGCCAGCCGCGCACCGTAGAAGCCGCCACCGACTACGACAGCGTCGAGCTCGGTCATGGCGCGCTCGTTGTGTCGTTCCGGGCTATGCCCCGAAAAGCACATGCGACCAAGGGAGGGATGCGACGAAGAATCTGCAGTCTCAGCACGAGTGGAGGTCACGCCTGGCCGGGGACGGAGCGGCTACTGAGGGGACGACAGCTTTCAGGCCCCCGTAACGGACCAAGGGCAAGCGCCGTTCAATGACGCGCCAGTCGCACTATTATTGAAGGCTGACGACCTCGAATCCACGCACCGACCGCCATGCCACAAACCGATCTCGATCTCCTCTGCATCAATACGATTCGTACCCTGGCCATGGACGCGGTGCAGAAGGCCGAATCCGGGCATCCCGGCACGCCCATGGCGCTCGCGCCGCTGGGCTACGTGCTCTTTACCCGCACGATGCGCCACGATCCGGCCGACCCGAGCTGGCCCGACCGCGACCGGTTCGTGCTCTCCTGCGGCCACGCGTCGATGCTTCTCTACAGCTGCCTGTACTTGAGCGGCTACGATCTGACGCTCGACGACATCAAGCAATTCCGCCAATGGGAGAGTCGGACCCCCGGCCACCCCGAGTACGGCTACACGCCAGGCGTCGAGACGACCACGGGTCCGCTCGGGCAGGGCATCGCCAACGCGGTCGGGATGGCCGTCGCCGAGGCCCACTTGTCGGCGACGTTCAACAAGCCCCAGCACAATATCGTCGACCATTACACCTACTTCATATGTAGTGACGGCGATCTCATGGAAGGTATTTCCCACGAGGCCGCGTCGTTCGCCGGGCATTTCAAGCTCGGAAAGCTCATCGGCTTCTACGACGACAATCACATCACCATCGACGGGTCGACGGACCTCACCTTCACCGACGACACCGCCAAGCGATTCGAGGGCTACGGTTGGCAGGTGCTTCATATCCGCGACGTGAACGATCTCGATCAGATCGAGGGCGCGATCGCCGAAGCGCAGTCGGATAGCGAACGTCCGACGCTCGTGATCACGCGCACCCACATCGGATTCGGGAGCCCAAGGCAAGACAGCGAGAAGGCGCACGGCGAAGCACTCGGCGTGGAGAACGTGTTGATCACCAAGAAGAATCTCGGCTGGCCAAGCCTCGAGCCGTTCTTCGTGCCGGATGAGGCGCTTGCCGAGTGGCGCAAGACCAGAGGCAGAGGGGCAAAAGTCCACGCTGACTGGAATGCCGCCGCGGCCACATACAAAAACGCGTTTGCCGCGGACTGGGCGGAGCTCGAGCGACGATTGGCCGGCAAGCGGCCGGACGGGTGGTCGGCGAAGATTCCGTCGTTTACCAAGGAGAATGGAACCGTGGCCAGCCGCGCGGCGTTCGGTGCCGTCTTGAACGCCACGGCCGAGTCGTTGCCGGAGCTGGTCGGCGGATCCGCCGATCTGACGCCGTCCAACAACACGTCCGTGAAGGCGTGGAAGAACTTCGCGTCCTGTGACTACTCCGCGCGTTATGTGCATTTTGGCATTCGAGAACACGCGATGGCGTCGATGATGAACGGGATGGCGCTGCATCGCGGCGTACTGCCATACGGCGGAACGTTCTTGATCTTCTCGGACTACATGCGCCCGGCGGTTCGCTTGGCGGCGATCATGAAGGCGCACGTGATCTACATCTACACGCACGACTCGATCGGGTTGGGCGAAGACGGGCCAACGCACCAGCCGATCGAGCAGCTGTCGACGTTGCGCGCCATTCCCGACATGACGGTCATTCGGCCGGCCGACGCGACAGAGACGGCCGTCGCCTGGCGCGTCGCCGTCGAGCACGATGGGGGTCCTGTTGCGCTGGTGCTCACGCGACAGAAGCTCGGCTTCATCGATCGAACGGTGTACGCGCCGGCCGAAGGGCTGGAGAAAGGCGCCTACGTGCTTGCCGACCCGCCGAGCGGAAAGACGCCGCAGGTCGTGTTGCTGTCGTCGGGGTCCGAGGTCGGGTTGATACTCAAGGCGCACCACCAGCTCGCGGAGAATGGGATCGCGTCTCGAGTCGTGAGCATGCCGTCAATGGAGCTGTTCGCGCGACAGCCCGACGCATATCGGAGCTCCGTGCTGTCGGCGGGCGTTCCACGCGTCGCGATCGAGGCCGCGCATCCCATGTCGTGGTACCGATGGGTCGGGTCGAATGGCGTCGTTCTCGGGCTTACGCGATTTGGGGCGAGCGCGCCCTACGAGACGATCTACGAGCACCTGGGGCTCACGGCGCAGAAAGTCGTCGATGCGGCGAAGACACTCGTGGCATGACGCGGACGGTTTCTTTCTTCGTCGAAGGGGTCGATACCGAGGCGCTGCAACGAATCGAGTTCTACGCGCAGGACATTCAGATTCTGAAAGATGCCGGCTTCGAGATCACGTTCGTCTCGAAGCTGCGCCACCTCCGCCCCGCCGACCTGTTCTTCGTCTGGTGGTGGACCTGGGCGCTTGCCCCGATCACGTACGCCAAGCTGCTCCGTCGGCCGGTGCTGGTCACCGGCGTGCTGGACATCAACTACTACGAGGCACGTCCATGGTGGCACAAAGCTGGCATGCGTCGGGCCTTCGCGATGGCAGACGCGAACGTGTTCACCTCGGAGCTCGAGTTTCGCGAGCTTCCGCGGTTGTTCCATGTTTCCAATCCGTCGTACGTCCCACTCACCGTCGACGATACCACCTACAGTCCGAACGGCCGGCGGGACGACAACCTGATCTGCACGGTCGGGTGGTTGCAGCAGCCCAATGCCACGAGAAAGTGCCTCGCCGAGGTGATTCGAGCGGCGGCGTTGGTTCACGAGCGGCGGCCTGATGTGAGATTCGTCATAGCTGGTGCGAAAGGCAATTGGGCCGACGGCGCCGCGCGGCTCGTGCGCGACGTCGGCGCGGAAGGATACGTCGAGCTTGCGGGTGCGATTTCCAAGGACGAGAAGATTCATCTCATGCGGCATTGCGCGATCTACCTGCAGCCCACGCGATACGAGGGATTCGGTCTCGCGATCCTGGAGGCGATGAGTTGCGGTGCACCGGTCGTGACCAGCCCATGCGGTGCCGTTCCCGAAGTCGTTGGTGATACCGCACTCCTCGTGGATGGCACGTCTCCGACAAGTATCGCCGATGGTGTGATGCGCTACCTCGACGATCCGGCGCTTCGCGACACCATGGGCCGAAGCGCGCGCGACAGAGCGGTTTCGCGATTCGGCTACCCCGAACGCCGCGACAGGATGATCGCGCTCATCGAGCGCTTGATGACGATGTGATAAGGGAATGACATGACGTTCGTGTTCGATCAAGACAAGCTCGCCGTTCAAGAGTTCTGGAATCGCCGATCCTGCGGCGAGGTCTACGCAACCGGCGACACACTGGCCGTCCAGCTCGAGGCGCAAGCACGGGCACGGTACGAGCTCGAGCCCTACATCTTCGAGTTTGCGCGGTTCGACGAAGGACGCGGACGCGACGTGCTCGAGATCGGCGTCGGTATGGGCGCCGATCACCTCGAGTGGGCCAAGGAATCGCCGCGTTCGCTCACCGGCATCGACCTGACGCCGCGCGCGATCGAAATGACCCGCGCACGTCTCGATACCTACAGCCTGACGTCGAGCCTCGAGTGCGGCGACGCCGAGTGTCTCCCGTTCCCCGACGAGTCGTTCGACCTCGTGTATTCGTGGGGTGTGCTGCATCACTCACCCGACACGCCGCGCGCCGTCGCCGAGGTCTATCGTGTCCTGCGCCCGGGCGGAGTCGCGCGCGTCATGATCTACCACCGGTGGTCGATCACGGGATATTTGCTGTGGCTCCGCTACGGCATGCTCAGCGGTCGCGGGCTGAGTGAGGTCTACGCTCGCTATCTCGAGAGCCCCGGCACGAAGGCGTATACGGTGGCCGAGGCCGAGCGACTGTTCGAGCAGTTCGAGAACGTGTCGGCGCGCTCGCAGCTGTCGTTCGGCGATTTGCTCCGGGGCGCGGTCGGACAACGACACGACGGCATGCTGTTGCGCGTCGCCAAGCGGCTGTGGCCGCGCGCGATCATTCGCCGCGTTCTGTCGCGCCACGGCTTGATGCTTCTCGTGGATGCCGAGAAGAGCGCGAGTCCGCCGCGCGCCTGAGCACGGCGGTCAGGAGCTCGCCGTGGTCGTTCCGGTTGAAGTGTTGCCGGACGTAAGCTCGACCTCGCGCACCCATCTCTCGGCAACGGTCGGTGTCGCTCGCTAGCCGACGGATTGCGTCGGCCAGCGCGTGCGCATCGCCGGGTTGAACAAAGACGCCGCCCTCCGCGCGCTCGACGACCTCACGAATCACGCCGTCGATGGCGAGCACGACGGGGCGGCCGGCCGCGAGATAGTCGAACACCTTGTTCGGATAGGTCATCCGGAACATCGCGATGTTCTGAAGCGTGGCGACGCAGACGTTCGCGGCGTCCAAGAACGCTCGCATCTCGGTCTTGGACCGCGGGCCGACGAACGTGACGTTGGACAGCGCGCGTGTGCGAGCAGACGCCTCGAGTTGTTTTCGCGCCTTGCCGTCGCCGACGAGCACGACGTGAATGTTCTCGTCGTCGCGGAGTTGCTCCGCGGCATCGAGCAGAACGTCGAGGTCGTTCGCGGGGCCCATGGCGCCGGCGTACATGACGACGAACTTGTCGGAGAGGCCGTACCGCGCCTTGACGTCGCGCGTGCCGGCATCGATGGGGTCGCCGGCAAACATCTCCGGACTCACGCCGTTCGGAATCAACGTGATCTTGCGACCCTCGACGCCCTTGCCTTCGAGATAGCCGACGTACGCCGGCGAGTTGACGATGAAGCCGTCGGCATGGTCGTAGAGAAACCGCTCCAGCCGTCGCGCCAAGGCGATCACCAGCGGATTGCGCAGCTTCCCCATGTCGATGATGAACTCGGGCCACAGATCTCGGATTTCGAGGATCAATGGCCGGCGATGAATGACGGCGACCAGCCAGGCCGTCACGGCTTGGAAGATCGGGGGCGTCGTCGCTAGCACCACGTCGACGTCTTTGACACGTAAGCCGGCGATGAGCGACGACGACGCGAACGTCAGAAAGGAAAGGAGCTGGCCGGCGATCCCCCGATGCATCGATCGAGAGGTCGCGACGCGAAGCACGTGGATGCCGTCGACGACCTCTTCGCGGCCGGTCAGCGAGCCCGCTGTTCGCTTGGCCGACAAGTACCCAAAGTCGCTCGCCACCACGCTGAACCGGTCGCCGTTCGCGATGACGCGTTGCGCGAGCTCGTAGTGCCGCGTGCCTCCCGCGTCGCTTGGCGTCGTGAACGCCTGATGTATGAGCAGCGTATGCACGCCGCCGGCCCTTCCATCACCCATCGCGAACGCCGCGTATGAGATATTGAAACACGAGCAACGGCTCGAGCAACCCGGCGGAGAGCAGCACTGCCGCTCGCTTCGGCCCCGATTGGAGCCCGGACTTTCGCACCGCGTCGACCCGCAGCCCGGCTTGACGCAGAAGAGCCGTCGCCGTGTGTTCGGTGAAGAATCGAAGGTGCGTGCGATCCATCAGGCCGAACGAGGCGTAGTCCCATCGTCCGCGAAAGAGCAACGGCAGCACGATGCGAAAGTGTCGCACGTTGGGTATGCTGGCGATCAGCACGCCACCGGGCTTGAGCAGCGTCGCCAACCGCGCCGCAGCGGTCCACGGATCGATCAGGTGCTCGAGCACGTCCAGACACAAGACGACGTCGAGCGATGCGGGCGCGACCCGTAGCTCCATCTGCTCGATGTTGCCCTCGTACACTTCGTCGAGGCGGCCGCGGGCGATCTCTGCCGCTTCGGGAAACAGTTCGACGCCGCATGTCCACCGGCACCGATCGTTCGCTTGGAGATACGCCAGCGTATCGCCCCCGCCACATCCTACCTCCAACACTCGGTCGACGCGACCCGCCGGCAGAAGCGGAAGAACCTCGCTCCGGACGCGATCGAAGTACGCCGTTTCTTTCTCTGCGTAGAGAAGGCCGAGGGTGTCGGTCATGGGACGGAGGACCTAAGCAACCCGAAAGCGCGCGGACGCCCGAACGAGAATGCTGCGTATGTACGAGCGGTCGTCAGAGTCGAGCATGTGTGTCCATCCGAGCACGCCAAAGGCCGTCAGCGCGGTGGCGACGACGACGACCCGCGACGAGAGGCCCGGAACGAGCGCGGCCGCGGTGAGCGCCGCCGCTGCAAACCCGCCGATGGCTACCGTGCGCGCCGCGGCTTCTATGCCATGGCTCGTCGACGGGAGCAATCGCCTCGCGACCACGAACTGTACCGCGAGGTCGAGCCCCCCGCGGAGCATCCACGCCACGGCCGCGCCGTCGATGCCCCACCGATGCGCCATCCACCAGAGTGTCGGCACGTAGAGCGGCAGCTCGACGAGGTGAATGCGCGCCGTGAGATCCGGACGGCCGGCGGCCTGTATCGTCGCAAACGGGACTTGAACGATTCCGTTCATGAAGACGCCGAGGGCGAGCCAGCGCAGCACGACGTCGCTGTGGGACGCGAAGGACTCGCCAACCCAGAGTGCGAGTCCTTCGTGCGCGAACGCGATCGCACACAGCACGAACGGAAAGAGTGTGATGAAGATCAGGCGCATCCCACGCGAGAAGAGCCGCGCGCTGCGCTCGGGGTTGGGCGCGAAGGTGGACGCGATGAGCGGGAACAGCACGCCCGCGAACGCCCACGGCAGCATGAGCAGTCGTGTCACGATCTCGAATGGTGTCACGTAGTACGCGACCGCGGCCGCTCCGATGATCGCCGCGATCAGAAAACGGTCGAGATAGACGAGGAACGGGCCGACGACATTGCTCACGGTCATCCACCCGCCGACACGCATCAGAGGCGTCACGTACCCGCGATCGAACGCCAAACGCCGCCGCAGCTCCGGCAGCTCGTGCAGGCACATGCCGAGATACGCCAGCCAGGTCGCGGCGCGACCGGCGAGCAGCACGATGGTGATCGGCACGAGGCTTCGCGAAAACACCAGCGTGAGCACCGGACCCACGTACGTGAAGACTCCCGAGGCGAGTCGCACCATGTTGGCCAGGTCGAACCGCTGTCTCGCCTCGAGCACGCCGCGCAAGCCAGCGGTGCTCACGACCAACGGAACCGACAGCGCCAAGAGATAGATCGCGCGGAGCGTCTCGTCGCGAAGTGCGGGCGGCAGCTTGAGCCCGTGCTGAAACGCCGGCGCGAGCAGTGCAGCCACGGCGGTCCCGGCGAGTCCCAAGCACGCCATCAGTCCGAGCGCCGTCCACACGAGCGGCGGAATGGATTCGTGCTCGTTGCGACCGAGCCGTTCCGCCAGGAGTTGTGTGAGCGCCCGGCCCAGACCGAGGTCGAAGATGCTGAAATATCCGACCACCAACCAAATCAGCGTCAGGACGCCGAACCGTTCCGTGCCCAGCCCGTGGATCAGGATCGGAACGGTGAAGATCGCGGCAATGGCCGGCGCCACTTGGCCGATGAGATTCCAGATGGTGTTGCGGCCGATCATGCTCGCAAGCTCGTGGCGCGCGCGGCGCCCATGCGGCCAAGTACGCCGTCGATGTAGCCGAGCACGCATGCCCAGGCGAAGCGCGCACGCCCTTGCATTGCGCGCACGCAGAACTTTACCGGAAGCTCCACCAGCGTCACTCCCACATGGAACGCGATGCGGTGGTACCATCTCCCGTAGCGGTGCACCAAGTAGACGCGGTTCCGCTGATGCAGATACCCGGCGCGCGCGTTGTAGTACTTTTGGCGATTCTTGTGGCGCACCACGACGCGCGTGTCGACGTACGCCGTGAGGCCCGCGCCCGCGAGCCGAAAGCCGAGATCGGCTTCGTCCCCATACATGAACAAATCCTCATTCATGAAGACACCGGCCTCGAGCGCTCGGCGAGTGAACAGCACGATCGCGCCCTGGACGTAGTCGGCGCGCAACACGGCCTGGTCGGCCGGAACATCGTCGGACCAGATGCTACGTCCGGTCCAGAATGAGAACCCCGATCCGCGCGCGGCGCGCACGGTGTCGGTAAAGTGGCAGAGCTCGACCGCCCCCACTACGCCGGCGTCAGCATGCGAAGCGGCAGTCTCCACGAGCCGGCGCAATGCGTCCGGCGCGACCTCGATGTCCTGGTTGCAGACGACGACGTAGTCGCAACCGTCGGCGAGTCCCTGGTGCAACGCATGGTTGTTGCCGCCACAGTAGCCGAGGTTCGTGTCGGTGACACGAATGTCCACGTCCGGCACTTCGGCGCGGATCCGCGCGACGCAGTCGCCGGGTGATGCGTTGTCGAGCAGCTGCAGCGCGAAATTCGGATAGTCCTGTTGTTGGAGACTTCGAATGGCAATGACCGAATCGTCCACGGACTGGTAGTTCAGGATGGAGACCAGGACGCGCGGCTCGCGCGCGAACAACGAGTCGTCGCTGGGGACGGCGAGCGGATCACTCTGACTGAGTTGATTCACGACGACTCTTGATTCAACAGACTCGAACGTCTGACATGGACTTGGCAGAGCTCGCCTCGGGACCCCATGCCCCGAACGAACCTTCGCCGATCGCGCGTGGCGCCGACGGTGGATCGAGCAGTCTGTTCAAGATTAGCGCCGCTCAGTCGTGCGCCATGCAACCAGCGCCATCCGCGCGGCTCGGACCGTGCGGATAGAAGTGCGTCTTGCAAGAATCATCCGAGGCCGGTCCGCGCGCAGTAGTGGATCGGTTCGAGCGCCCATTACATGACCTCATGTGCGGAATCGCAGGTTTTTCCGGCAGCTTTGATCCCTCGCTGCTCCAACGAATGAGCGACGTCATCCGTCATCGTGGTCCCGATGACGACGACTCGGTCTACCTCTCTGATGCGGGCGTCGGCCTCGCCCATCGGCGTCTGTCGATCATTGATTTGTCCACCGCCGGCCGGCAACCGATGTGGGACGCATCGCGCCGCGCGTGCATCGTCTACAACGGCGAGGTCTACAATTATCGTGAGCTCCGGCGCGAGCTCGAGCGCGATCGATTCCAGTTCCGCAGTCACACCGACACTGAAGTCATTCTCAATCTCTATCTTCGCGACGGAGCGGAGATGCTGGCGCGGCTCAATGGCATTTTCGCCTTCGCGCTCTGGGACGCACGCTCGCGCTCGCTGCTCCTTGCGCGCGACGGCCTTGGCGTCAAGCCACTCTACTACGCAGAGACGAAAGACGGACTTGTCTTTGCAAGCGAGCTCAAGGCCGTGGTGCAGTCGCCGAGCGTCGCCCGCTCGCTCGACATGGATGCCGTGCGGCAGTACACGCGGTTCTTATGGTGTCCCGCACCGCAGACGATTCTTCGCAACGTGCACAAGTTGTTGCCGGGCCATGCCGCATCGGTTGTTGATGGCAAAGTGACCGCATCGTGGCAGTATTACGAGCTACCGTTCGATCAGCCGCCTCACGAGTTCTCTGATGACGACGCCATCGACGCCACACGCCGCGTAATTGCCCGCGCCGTCGAACGGCAGATGGTCGCCGACGTTCCCGTCGGCGCGTTCTTGTCGGGGGGTCTCGACTCGAGCGCGGTCGTCGCCTTCGCGCGCCAGCACGAGCAAGCCGAGCCGCTCCGATGCTTCACGATTGGTTTCAGCGAGGGGAAGACGGCCAGCGAAGGCGTCGCCGACGATCTTCCGTACGCGCGTCGCACCGCGCGCCACCTGGGCGTTCAGCTCGACGAAGTGACCGTCGGGCCGGCGACGGTCGACGATCTCTCAGCGATGGTCTATCAGCTCGACGAGCCGCAGGCTGATTTGGCGCCGCTCAATGTCGGGGTCATCAGCCGCGCGGCCCGCAGCGCCGGGATCAAAGTTCTGTTATCCGGCGCCGGTGGCGACGACATCTTCAGCGGCTATCGGCGTCATCAGTCGCTGCAGCTCGAGCCGGCGTGGTCGTGGCTGCCACATCCCGCGCGCGCCGCGTTGCGGGGTCTGTCGCGGCGCGTGCCGACGCGTCATCCGACGCTCAGGCGTGCTGTGAAAGTCTTCAGCCAAGCACATCGGTCGTCCGACGATCGGATCGCGAGCTACTTCTACTGGCTCGATCCGGAGCAGGGAGACGCCTTGTTCGAAGGCGATGCATTGCGCGATGCGCGTCCGTCGAGCGGTGACGCGTTGCTCGACTGCGTGAAGTCGTTGCCGGCGGAGATGCCCCGGCTCAACAAGATGCTCTACCTGGACACGAAGTTCTTTCTTCCCGACCACAATCTCAATTACACGGACAAGTTGAGCATGGCGCACGGCGTCGAGGTGCGGGTGCCGCTGCTCGACCTCGACGTGATTCGGCATGCCGGGCAATTGCGGGTCGAGGATAAGCAGCGCGGACCAACCACGAAGTGGGTGTTTCGAAAAGCGATGGAAGGAATTCTTCCGCGCGACGTCATCTATCGGCCAAAGGCGGGATTCGGCGTTCCGCTGCGAGAGTGGATGGCGAAGGGGCTGATGCCGCTCATCGACGAAGTGCTTTCGGAGCGATCACTCGCCAATCGGGGAATCTTCGCGCCGGCCGCCGTTCGTCGACTGATCGAGCTCGACCGCCGAGGCGCGGTTGATGCCACATATCCTATTCTCTCGATAGCCTGTGTCGAGCTCTGGTGTCGGATGTTCCTGACGTGAGCAACTACACGCTCGTCGCCATCGCCGTTTCGGCGGTGTTGCTCCTCGGCATCCGCCCGGGCGCGTGGGGATTTCTGCGCTTCATTCTCGCCGTGCACCTCATCGGCGACGTCGCGTTCGGTTGGATATGGACCGTCATGCCGACGTACGCGTTCATGAAGTACATCGACGACGGCGACCGCATCTACGCCGCGATCTTCCTCGCCGTGGCGGTCATGCTCACCGACGTGACATACCGAGCCGCGAGCTGGGTTCGACACTTCATCGCCAACGCGCGGCTCAGCGCGCAACGGCCGGCCGTCGCCGCCCAAAGCACGGTCGACGATGGCTGGTTCTCATCGGCGTTTCTGGTCGCGGGATTGGTGTGCAAGCTGATCTTCTTGGGCGCGACCGGCGTGCTGACCGGCACACGCGCCCTGAGCGATCTGCGTCCGTCCGACAGCATCGGACTCGGCGCGATCGTCCTCTTGGGAGATTTTCTCGTGCCCTACGGCGTTGCGGCGATCCGGCGCGCCGGACGCGCGCCTTGGCCGGTCGTCGGCGACTTGCTCTTGCTCGCGGCGATCTCGTTTCTCTCGTTCTCCAAAGCCGCGTTCATCACCTACGCCGTCATCTACGGCGTGGCGTACGTCCTGGCGGAAGGCACCAAGCGGACTCGCAAGGAATTCTTGAACTGGAAATCGCTGCTCATCGTCGCGATGTCATTCCTGGTGCTCGGGATCAAGTCGCAGCAGCGCGCCGGAATGTTGCTCGACCTGAGCTCGAGCACGATGACCGAGCAAGCGGTGGCCGGCGCGTCGGCGCGATTCATGGGCGGAATCTTTCGCGCGTATACCGTCGCCGTGCGCGAGATCCGTCACGGCTGGCCGCCCCTCGGCGGCAGCTATCACGCTCAGGCCGCCGCGCTCATCGTGCCGCGGGCGATCTGGCCGGACAAACCGCACGTCGCGTCGGAGCAGCTCTACTACATGCTCGGCGTAACGGAAGAGACATACGGCACTGCGTTCGCCATCAACGCCTACGGCTGTCTGGTGTTCGACTTTGGGCTCGCCGGGTGTCTCGTTGGAGCCGGGATTCTCGGACTGCTACTGCAACTCGGCGATTCGCAGATCCCATCGTGGCGCGAGCTCCGCGCGCCGTCGCGCCGCGGGCAACGCTGGCACTACCTCGCCACGGCGTGGTTGTACATCGCCGTGCAGTTGTCCGAGGGCGGCATCCCGATCGCGATCGTGTGCTTGGTCTCGTTCGTGTCGGTCTACGTGCTCATTCAGTCCGTCAATCGTGTCGTGCACGGTGTCTTGGTTGCCGCGAGCTCGGGTTCGCGGGAGCTCGCCGCATGAGCGCCATGGTGGGTCGCAAGCCAGCGATGGGCATCGCTGCGTATCGAGGTGTGACATGCAGCCTGTGAATCGGACGATCGTCAATCCAAACGCCAATCCTGAACCCGCGCCGGTGCAGCTCCATCCCGACGGAGAGCGCCCGGGCCGGCGCAAGATCCGCGCGTCCGCGATTCTCGCGATTCTCACCGATCACTACCTCGGCATTCTGACGTTCGCATTTCTGTGCGGCGCGTTGGCCGTCGGTTTGGTGATGCGTACACCGCGGAAGTACACCGCTGCCGTCACGGTTGCGCCGGTGGGGAACGCGCGCCAGCTCAATCTTCCGACGAGCCTGGCCGGATCCCTCCTTGGAGCGACGAACACCGGGATTCAAGCCACGCCGGTCTTCGTCGCGCGACTGGCGCGACTGCAAGGAGTGCTCGACGAGGTCGCGCGTCAGCCGGTGCCCGAACGGCGTCAGACGGTCATCGAGGGTGTGATGCAGCAACCGTTGGCGAAGATTCCGCCGCATCGCTACGCGCAGGAGCTCGACAAGCGACTGCAGACGACGATCGATCGTGAAAGCGGCACGGTGACGTTCGCCGCCGCACTCGCTGACAGTGCGTTGGCGCGTGTGATCGTGGACGATCTCGTCGAGAGCGTGCGGCGAGCATACACGCGGGCGATGAAGTCGCAGGCCGGCGCACTGGTCGATGCCCAGACCGCTCGCGTCGACTCGGCGGCCAAGCGCATGCGCGACGCCGAGGCAGCAATCGTCGCCTTTGGTTCGGCGAACCGCATGGTGCCGCCGACCTCGCCCGCGTGGATCGATCAGCAGCGGCTGCAGAACAACGTCGCCATTGCTCAGTCGATCTACACGCAAGCGATCACGGAGCTGGAAAACGCCCGCGGCAAGGAGATCGAGGACGCACCAGCGCTGGTCGTGCTCGACCCGGTGCCGGAAGCGCTGACGCCGCGGGGCCGAGGAACGGTGCTCATCGGACTCGCGACGTTCATCCTCGCGCTGGTCGTTGCCATGGCCTTCGTTCTCGTGCGCGAAGCGGCCGCGAACGTCTACATGTCCGCCGATCGCGACGTGGTGCATCTCGTCTCGTCGCTCGAGCGCGTGCCCGTGATCGGGAAGCGAGGTGTGCGTTGGTTTCTTCGCGTGTAAGATCGATCGCTAGCATATGAAGCAGATACTTCAGCGACTCGACAGCGGCCAGACCTACTTGCTCGACGTGCCCGTGCCCGCGGCGAGCGGTGTGCGACTCGTCATCCGGTCGCGCGCGTCGATCATCTCCGCCGGCACGGAGCGCATGCTGGTCGCGTTCGGGCGTGGAAACCTGCTCGACAAAGCGCGAGCTCAGCCCGACAAGGTCCGCGACGTGCTCGCGAAGGTGCGCACCGACGGTCTCTCGTCGACGCTCGAGGCGGTGCAGGGAAAGCTCGCCACGCCCATTCCGCTCGGCTACTGCAATGCCGGCACGATCGTCGACGTCGGCGAGCACGTGACTCGCTTTCAGCCGGGCGACCGAGTGGTGAGCAACGGGGCGCACGCGGAGTTCGTCGTCGTGCCTCACACGCTCGCCGCAAAGATTCCCGACAACGTGAGCTTCGAGGCCGCCGCATTCACGCCGATCGCGGCCATCGGTCTCCAAGGGATTCGCTTGGCCCAACCCACACTCGGCGAAACAGTCGTCGTGTACGGCTTGGGATTGATCGGGCTGTTGTGCGTCCAGCTACTCCGTGCGAACGGTTGCGTTGTGATCGGGATCGATCGCGCATCCTCGCGCCTCGCGCTCGCCGAGCGATTCGGCGCGCGAGCGATCGACGGTACGTTGGGCGATGTCGCTGGCCAGGTCGCCGCGCTCACCGATGGACGCGGCGCTGACGCGGTGCTGCTCACGCTCGCGTCAGACTCCGATCAACCCGTACAGGACGCTGCGCGCATGTCGCGCAAGCGGGGGCGCCTCGTGCTCGTTGGCGTCACGGGACTCACCCTCAGCCGCGACGAGTTCTTCAAGAAGGAATTGAGCTTCCAGGTCTCGTGCAGCTACGGGCCCGGACGATACGACGCACAGTATGAGGAGCGCGGCGTCGATTATCCCGCGGGATATGTCCGCTGGACCGAGCAGCGGAACTTCGAGGCGGTCCTCGGCGCGATGGCCGCAGGGCAGCTCGACCCGACGCCGCTCGTCACGCATCGATTCGACTTCGACGAAGCACCACGCGCCTACGAGGTGATCACCGGCGCCGAGCCGAGCATCGGCGTCGTGCTGCGGTACTCCGATCCGGAAGCGAGTAACGGGAACGGTGACGGCGGGGCGCACGGGCGACGCATCGAGCGCGTCGCGTCGAAAGCGAATGCAACGGCAGCGATTACCGTCGGCGTCATCGGCGCCGGTAACTTCGCGACGCGAATGTTGTTGCCAATTCTCCAGCGACACGGCGTACGGATGCGAACGATCGCATCGGGCGGCGGGCCGAGCGGAGCGGTTGCGGCCAGCACGTTCGGCTTCGAGCGCGTGTCGTCCGACGCCGACGACGTCATTCGCGATCCGACGGTCGACACGGTGTTCGTTCTCACGCGCCACGACAGCCACGCAGCGCTCGTCATTCGCGCGCTCGAGGCGGGGAAGCACGTGTTCGTCGAGAAGCCGCTCGCGCTTTCCGAGGACGACGTCGATCGAATCGAGGAGGCCGCGAGTCACAGTGAGCGACTGCTGATGATCGGGTTCAACCGCCGGTTCGCGCCGCTCACGCGAGAGCTCGCCAGACATGTTTCGGCGCGCGGCGGCCCGCTCGTCGTCAACATGATGGTGAACGCGGGTTCGATCCCGCAAAACCATTGGACGCAGGACACCGAGATTGGCGGCGGACGAATCGTAGGCGAGGCGTGTCACTTCATCGACCTCGCGCGCGCGCTGGTTGGACACGCGATCGCGCGCGTCGACGTCACGACGGCGGCTACGCACGGCGGCGAGTTGATCGAGGACATCGCCATGCTCACGCTGCGGTTCGCGGACGGCTCCATCGCATCGATCGCCTACGTGGCCAATGGAGCCAAGTCGTTACCGAAGGAGCGCATCGAATGCTCGTTTGACGGTCGCACCTTGGTGATCGACAACTGGCGACGCTTGCGGCGCTTCAACGTTCCCGGGCCGCTATTCGAGTTCGGTAAACGACAAGACAAAGGTCACGCATCCGAGATCGAGGCGTGGCTCACGGCCGTGCGGTTGGGTGGCCCGCCGCCGATTTCTGCCGACGAGCTGTTCGAAGTGTCACGCTGGGCAATCCGCGCCGGCCAAGCAGCACGTCGCCGCACGATGCCTGATCGCTGAGGCCGCGGTGACTCCGGGCATGCTCCTCCGATCATCTCGAGTTGCACTCGAGTCGTATGGTGTCACGGGGCTTCGCCTTCGCGGCCGCTACGAGGTGCGACGCCGGCTTGGCCTGTATCGAGCCGAACCTCGTGTGACACATCTGGCCGCCGATCCGCGGCGCGGGCGGTCACCGTTCGACGTCGATCTCGAGCTTGTGCGCTCAGCTATCGATCGAGACGCCGCGATCGCGCGCGCCGAACGCGTCGCGGCCGGATGGCACCACGCCTATCGGAACGAGTGGCGGCGTCTCCCGTCGACGGCGCGTGAATGGTCGCTGCACCCGATCGTCGGCACGGCGTACCCGAGCGCGCCGTGGTGGGAGTTGCGGCCGTACCTCGGCCTCGATCCCGCCTTTGGCGACGTCAAGGACGTTTGGGAGCCGGCGCGTTTCACGTGGGTGTTCGATCTGGCGCTCGGCTATGCCGCAACGCGCGACGAACGTTATGCGGAGGCGTTCTGGCGTGGCGTCGAGTTATTTGTCGACGCGAATCCGCCGTTCCGAACCATCCAATGGAGCTGCGGCCAGGAGACGTCGATCCGTGCGCTTTCGTGCATGTGGGGAGAGCGCGCGTTCTCGTCGGCGACCGGTTCGACACCGGCCCGTTGCGCGCGGCTGCAGGATCTTTTCGGCTGGTCCGGGGAGCGCATCAGCGATGCGATCGAGTACGCGGTCTCGCAGCGCAACAATCACGGCATCTCCGAAGCGACCGGCCTCGTCGTGCTCGGCGCGCGATTGGCCGGCGCCCATTCCGACGCCGACCGTTGGTTCAGCGATGGGGCGAAGTGGATCGAGCGACTCGTGCTCGACCAGTTCGGAGAGGACGGATGGTACATACAGCACTCGCTGACGTATCTGCGCATGGCGCTCGATCAACTGGTCGTGGCGGAGCGCGTGCTCGAGCGAACGCGAGGCCGCGGACTTTCCGCCGAGGCGGTTGCACGCATCCGGGCGGGGATCGCACTGCTCGTGGAGGTTCACGACGCCGACAACGGCGACGTTCCCAACCACGGCGCCAACGACGGATCGTTCGTGCTGCCGATCTCGACGCGCCCGTATCGCGACTTTCGGCCGTCGATCACCGCGGCCGCCGCAACGTTCGGCGTTCCACTACCAGAGCATTTCTGCGCGTCGGGCGAAGCGCTCTCGTGGCTCGGATCGAAGGTTCTCGAGCGATCTGGTGCGTCACCGGCGACGCGCGTGGTCGTCGGGTCCTCCGG
>DASVYG010000157.1:0-7389 GCA_036392315.1 Gemmatimonadaceae bacterium | reverse complement strand
TTGTTCCGCAGTCGGATCCTAACGTCATACCCGGAAGCTATTTAGATTGTTTGATTAACGGTTACGCCGATGCAACATTGCCTGGGCTTGCAGCATTCCATGCAACTATGCAGCGTAACATGACCACCTAATTGGCGTTAGATAGCCACAGGCATCGCATTGAATTCGATTCGTAATCAAGTCGCTTCTCTCGTCGTCGCGCTAAGCGTCGCGTGTTTCCGCAGCGGGCCAGCTCCCGTTGCCTTCGACGGATGTTCGACCGATGCCGGTGCGATCAACTACGATATTCGGACTGCCGCCAGTGCCATCATCAGCGATCGTGGCGCCGGCGGTCCGCAGATTCGTTTACTTGCCGGCGTGCCTCTCTCCGTCGACAGTGTTCGCGCTCACAGCCAGGTAGTGACTGATCGAGCGATCTGCGCTCGTCTGTGGCGCGCACTCGACGAGCAGGATCGGGAGCCGCGTCTCACCGTCGTGCGGATCGGCCGGACGTACTGGGTTCGGCTATCGCGCGCCGTTCATGGGTTCGATGATGAATTCCGGCCGCTCACGACTATTGTGGATCTCTGAGCGGCTATCTAACGAACGCTGCAGCCGACGGGGGTTCTTGCACCAGTTTTGAAGACACTTTCACCTAACGATGGAGGTGTCATGCCGAGATCGGGACCACGCAAGGTCTACAAATACAGCGACGAGTTTAAGCTCACCGCGGTTCGCTTGAGTCAGCAGCCCGGGATTCAAGTCCAGACCGTCGCCGCTGCGCTTGAGATTCATCCCTTCATGCTGTCCAAGTGGCGCAAAGAGGCGAAAGCCGGACAGCTCAGAGGCCGAGCACGGCAAGCGCCACCGCCGGGCCCAACGCGCGAGATCGCCCAGCTCCAACGCCTCGAACGGAAATACGCGGAGTTGCAAGAGGAGCACGATCTCTTAAAAAAAGCCATCCGGTTCTGGAGCGCTCGAAGAGCGACCGCTTCGCCTTCATCGACCACCTCGTCACGCAGCACGAAGGCTTCCACGTCGCTCCGCTCTGCCGCCGCCACGACGTCACGCGCGCCGGGTTCTACGCGTGGCGCCGCCGCGCAGCCAGTGCGCACACGTGCCAGGACCGGGCATTGACCGCCGAGATTGTTCGGGTCTTCGCGCAGCATCACCAGCGCTACGGCAGTCCACGGATTTATCGCGAACTGATCCGCATCGGCTGGACGGTAAGTCGACGCCGCGTTGCTCGCCTCATGCGAGCTGCGCGCTTACGCGCAAAAGCCGTGTGCGGCTATCGTGCCAAAGCTGGTATCCGTGCGCGCTTCGCCCAGCATCCGAATCGCGTGTGGGCCGCGCACGTCACGCGGCGTGACCAAGTCTGGGTCGGCGACATCACGTATCTGCGCCTCACGAACGGCTGGCGCTATTTGGCGATCGTGCTGGATCATCATTCGCGGCGCGTGCTCGCCTGGACGCTCAGTCGTCGTCGGACCGCCCGCGAAACGTGCCGTGTGCTGGCGCGGGCCTTCGAGCGTCGTCGACCGCCGCGGGGACTGATCTTCCACAGCGATCGCGGCACTGAGTACATGGGCGCTGCCTTTTGTGCGTTCGTTGCACGGCGTGGACTCACGCAAAGTGCGACGGTGCGTGGCCCGAGCGACAACGCGCGCGCCGAATCGTTCTTTCACTCGCTGAAGGCGGAGCTGACGCGCGGTGTCGCGTTCCCCACGGAGACCGCCCTTCGCCGCGCACTCGCACAGTACGTCCGCTACTACAACCAACGCCGACTGCATTCGGCGCTCGGCTATCGCTCCCCTATTGCCTTTGAACGTCGCACAGCATAGAACTCTAAATGTCAACGAAAGTGGTGCAAGATCCCGAATGAGCTGAGGATTGCGAGCGCTGCGCGCTCGCTTCTATTTGATTCGTTCACAGCTGAACTCCGGCGTTAGACGCCGACACGCAACTGTGTCGGCTCCGCGCAACCCTAATCCGTTCGGTTCCTCATGGTGATCCCGAACCCGCCGGCTTCGCGGCAGGTGCTCGCCGGCGCCGCGTTGGCCGGTGCGGCCGCTGGACTGTGGGCGGGCTGGCTCGCGGCCTCGGAGCCGGCGGTCGTCGGCGGCCGCCCGGTGCTGGGCTTCGCGGCGGCGTTCGTCGCTGGCGGTGCGTTGCTCGCGGCGGTCGGCGCACTCGGGCTGCGCGGTCGCCGCTCGCGTGGGCGGGGCGTAATGCTGCTGATCGTCGGTGCCGCGCTCGCCGTCGGCAGCGTCGCCGGATGGGCCTGGCGCTTCACTCGCCCCAGCTACGTACCCACCCACCCCGCGCATTACGACCCGGCGTCTAACGAACGCTGACGCTTCTATGATGAGAAAATTGTCAAGAGGGAGATTGTAGACACGATTCGACCGGACCTTGCCGCTACGAAACGCTGCAACCGACAAGCGCGACCGTTAAGGAAGTCTGAAGGTTGTGCGCCTATTGAGTTTCATGCCTCCGGCGCACCACGTTCAACGCGCCTAGTTTGGTCGGCCGTTCGCGGCGGAGCTCAAGCAGAGATGGCCACAAGCACTGAGAGAGGGAGAGATGCGGAGACTTCCACGGATCGTCAGGGCAATCGCAAGCATTCGGTACCACGCCAGCACTCGTGCACTTCTCGGCATGTGCCTTGCGCCTGCGGTCGCGCGGGCCCAGCTACATCACCCGAATCTGAGTGGCACGTGGGTTATGAACGCGGCGAAGAGCCGCCTCGAGGTTCCGGTGCCCGACTCCACGATCTTTGTCATCCACCATGATGAGCCAATCGTGCGGATCTTTCGCACGCACGCGACGGGTGGAACGCTCGACACGGTGACGGTCGTCCTGCGAACGGACAGCAGCGAGGCGGACTGGGCGCTGCGCGGGACAAAGTTGACGGGCCGTTCGTGGTGGGTGGGCGATGAGCTGGTGTTCTGGACCGGCTTCGCCGATCGCGATCGACCAGGATCGCAGGTGGTGCGCTACTCGGTGAGTGCCGATGGCAAGACGTTCACTGCGGTGGAGCGGGTGGACACGCCCGAAGTGAAGCACGTCAATCGCTGGGTGTTCGATAGGCGCGAGTAGACCCGTCTTCCCGGCATACTGCTTCTCGCGAGTTCTCTCTGCAGAATCGGATGAACATTCCACAGCTGTTCATCTGGCATGGTGAGCGGCGCTTGGGCGCACTGCATCCGCGCGACCTCGTCAACCGCCGAGAAACGCACGCATCAACACTTGGGGACGTCCGCGCGGCGAATGGTGTGGGGCGAACCTGCCACCACGACGCCGTGGAGGTCCAGCCGCTTCATAACAACAGCTTGGGCGTTAGCCAGCCGGTGCGGCTCTGCGATACGGTAGGTATTCTTCACATGCCGCGACGTGGTTGTCACGAGGAAGGCCGGCGCAGTGGGTTCGATTCCCACGTACGACTTTGGGCGCCGGAGCCTTGGCTGGGTTCGACTCCCGGGCGGTATTTCTCTCGCGGATCCACTCTCGCCCGTTAGCGATCATACCAGCCGCTGGCTAGCGTGAGCTGAAGCTGACAACGGTTTATTGAATTGTGAAGCCTGCGGCTTCTCTTATGTATCCCTTTGCGGCTAGCTCGGACGTTATACCGCAACGACTTTCGATGCTCAATCGAGCTGAACTCGAGTCCATTCACAAGTTCTGCGGTCACCACCGTTCACGCTGACCGAACTGCGTGCGTGCGGTTGAAACTGATGGAAAGTTCGCCGGCATTGCCGGGTTGGTGCCGTCTGGAGCTCTGGACGGAAGGGAGTTAGAACTCGTCGGCGCATTAGTCGAAGAGTACGAGGGACGCGGTCTGGCTACTTCCGCATGTCGCAGAAAACCCAGGCACTCGTGAGAGAAGTGTCGATGTTCACCGAATCGGCCGAGATCTACGACCTCATCTACGCCCAATTCAAGAATTACGCTGAGGAATCACAGCGACTCGCCGCCTTGATCCGGCGTGTCAATCCGCAGTGTCACTCGGTGTTGGATGTCGCCTGCGGCACCGGTGAGCATATGCGGCATCTCGCCACAGACGGCTTCCGCGTCGACGGGATCGACCTCGACGAACGGTTTGTGCAGGTCGCCGCGCGTAAGAACCCCCAGTCCCGGATGTGGTGTTCGGATATGGCCAGCTTGGACATCGGCGAGCGATACGACGCCGTTCTATGTCTCTTCAGTTCGATCGCGTACGTGCGCACCTTCGAACGGCTCGTCGCAACGTTGCGCGCGTTCCGCCGGCATCTCAATGTCGGTGGCGTCATTGTCGTCGAGCCATGGTTTGGCCCCGGGCAACTGGATCCGTCATTCGTGATGCGAAATGCGGCGGCGGCCCCGGGACTCCAGGTCGAGCGAGTCAGCCACCTCGAGATTCTTGGGCGCGTATCCCGCCTTCGCTTCGATTACACCCTGACCGATTCTTCCGGCGCTCGCCACGCAACAGAAATTCATGAAATGGGCCTATTTACTACGGCGGAAATGCTTGCCGCCTTCACGGAGGCCGGTCTAGCCGTCGAGCACGACGAGATCGGTCTTGATGGTCGAGGGTTATACATCGGGCGCGCTGCTGCCTAATCGATCGTTGAGCCAGACGAGCGTTCTGTCGGTACTACGCGGTCACGCGCAGCGGCTTCTACGCGTGGCGGCAACCGAACCACGAGCACGCATTCCACACAGGATGCCCAGTTCCTCGCGCCGATCGGCTGCGCCGACCGCGCATTCGAGGCGGGCCACCAATCCCGTACGCCACGTCAGCTCGTGCGCCACATGAGTGGTGTTATCAGCTACGCGATTGGCCTGCTTAGCATGCCGCGCGCGGTACTGGCGGATTGTGCGACCTACAAAGGCGAAGTTGATCGGTTCTTTGCACTGCTTTACGAGCTCGGCGACCTGATACGCGGGAAGATGGATCTCCCTGACGCGCTTGCCGAGCGCCTACTTCAGGGCCCGCTTGCCGACGCAATGGCGCATGCGGGTCAACTCGCGCTCCTGCGACGATTGAGCGGCAGCCCCATTCCGCCCGAAGATTTCTTTGCCGCTGCAATCGACGCGGCGCGCCTTGGACTGGACCAGCCGGACGCGCGTAGTCCCGATGCGGAGTGGCCGGAGGCGCCGGACGACTGGGTCTCGCCGGCTGGCTAACGACGCTGAAGCCGACAAAGGGTTTTATTGAATTGTGATGCCTTCGGCATCACTCTTATATGACCTTTGCACCTTAGCTTGGGCGTTATGCAGCCGTACGAACATGGTCGACCGACCTGACGATTCCCCTGTCGTGTCCTCGACGCCGCACTCGCTCAGTGCCGCGCAGCGCGCGTTCGTCGAAGCCGCCGAAACGCTCGGCGCGACCGCTCCGGCGGACGCCCGGCCGCTCCCGGAACTGCCGCGGCTCTCCGGCCGCGAACTGGATGAGTTGGTCGAGCTCGGGCTGGTGCGGGAAGCGGCGGACTGGCGGTATTACGTGTTCCGCGCGCGAGGCGCGGTCGCGGCGCCGCCACGGATCCGTGGCCGCTTCCTGCGGACGTTCCTCTTCTGGCTGATCGTCATCCTCATTCCAATCCTCCTCGTCCGACTCACCGCTCCGCGCTGACCAGTGTAGGCGCCGCCGAGGCGCTGCATAACGAACGCTGAAGCTGCCGGTCGCCGCTCACGCCATCCGTGACCTCGAAGCTCTCGCTACCTCCCACGCTCCAGACGCGACGTCTCGTACTCCGTCGCCAGCAACCGAACGACGCGCTGCTGATCAAGGAGGCCGTTGATACGAGCCTCCCGCATTTGCAAGCATCCGTCGCATGGGCGCAGTCCGCACCGGAGCCCCTGCGCGTGCTGCAAGCACGCTTGGCCGCCTCCGCGGCGGCCTTCGATGCGGGAGACGCGTGGACGTTCAGCATTTTTGATCAGGCGTTGACACGCGTCCTCGGTGGGGTCGGCCTGCACCGGCCCGAGACCGCACTCATCTCGCTGGTGGGCTCGGGCGCGCTCGAACTCGGCTATTGGCTGCGGGCCGATGCGATTGGGCTCGGCTATGCGACGGAAGCGACGGCCCGCCTTATCGAATTGGCATTCAGCCGACTCCGCGCGCAGCACGTGGTGGTTTGCCATGACCCGGCGAACACCGCGAGTGAGGGCGTCCCGCGCCGACTGGGCTTTCGCTGCCTGGGTAGGGTGACGGCCGATGTACTGCCCGGTCGCCAGGCTGCCGACGGCACGATTCGGCCGGAGACGATGGTGTGGGTCCGTGACGCACCGGACGTCCTTGGTTCCCGGGCGAGCGGCATGAAGGACAGCTCCTTCCGCCGGAAGCCGGGATCATAGGTAACAGAAGTGTTCGGGAACATAGGTAACACTTTCTGTCAGCCGGTAACGATGTAATCGCGCTCATCAAGTCGCTGGCAGCACGGTGTGGAAATGAAACGCCCACTCGCCGTCGTCGGTCTCCTCGAGGCCGATGTATTGATCGACGAGCGCATTCGCGATGTACAGCAGTCGCTGCTCAACGCGAAACGTGCAGGCGTCGGTCACGCGCTTGTCAGCGGCGCAAATACTTGTCCAAGAAATCCGATTGCGCGTGGAAGTACGTCAGCCACGACTTATGGAGCAACAGATCGTGAATCTCATTCGGGATCACGATCAACTCATGAGGAACCTGGTGCTCTCGCAACGCCGTCATGAGCAGAACACTCTGGTTGAACGGCACGTTGTGGTCGTCGTCCGCCTGAATCACGAGCACCGGCGAGTGCCACTGCTTGATGGACGACAATGGCGATGATGCCCACGCCAGACTGTCCGACGCGGATTGCGCTCCGGCCGATGCGTAGACCTTCAACAGCCCACTCCAATCGTGCACACCCGCGTAGTCGACACCAGCGGCGAACGTGTCGGACGCGCGCGCGAGTGCGAGCGCCGTGAGGTAGCCGCCGTAGCTGCCACCCCATACGCCAAGTCGCTTCGCGTCGACGTCGGATCGTGCCTTTAGAAAACTCGCACCGCCCAACACGTCGTTGAACTCGCTCGCGCCGGACGGACCGAAATTGGGCGGCACGCGAAAATCCAAACCGTAGCCCGTCCCACCTCGGTAATTGACCGACAGCACGACGTATCCACGGCTCGCGAAATACTGATTCATGGCGTACATGTACGAGTACGCACCCATGGGATTCGCGCCGAGGAGCATTTGGCGATACGGGCCGCCATGAAAGAAGACGAGAGCGGGGTGACGCGCGTCGCGAGACTCTCCGGGCGGGAGGAACAGCTGGCCGTGGACCATCATTCCGTCGGGCGAACGGAAGACGACTGGCTGCGGGACGACGAACTTGGCCCCGGGGTATTCCTCGGGCAGCGTTTGTGGAGCGAGATCCTTCGCCGCGCCGAATCGACCGCCGG
>DASVYG010000156.1:0-41947 GCA_036392315.1 Gemmatimonadaceae bacterium | reverse complement strand
GTCAACCCGAATTGCTACTTGGAGCGTGAGGCCGAGTTCTCTCGCGCCGCCAAACAGCACGGTCTCGAGTACGATGCCCTCATCGCGCGGCTCGTGGACTTGGCGACGGCGCGTTACGCGCGCTGAGAAGCAGGTCGCTTGCCGTGATGACCCTTGGCCATTAGATCGCGCTCCAGCGCCAGCGCGTAGATGAATTCTCGATAGCCGAAGCCGAGCCCTTGATGGACATCAAAAAAAGATCTGATGACCGAGTTCGTCAATCCGGACTCGAGCAATTCGCCAGTGGCTTTGTCGTTCATCCGTTAGTGTCCGTTCAATCCGTTCAATTCGTATCATCAAGTCGTTACGGCCAGCATGGCGCGACCGCACTCGAGCGCCCGAACGCGCCGTCGCGACTACCGCTCGGGCAACCCATAACGTCTTGTGGAACGGATTGAACGGATTGAACGGACAACAAACGGACAAAAGCTTTCTGTGGTCCGCCGAGCAGTCCCCTGAGCAGAACACGGACGCGCCATCGGGGCATGAACAAAAAAGGAGGCCGGCGTTTCCGCCGGCCTCTTTTCCATGCTATGAACCGCGAGAACTACTGGCGCTTCTTGGCGGCCTTGCGACCAGCCTTTTTCCGACCGCCCTTCTTCGCGGCCTTCTTTCCACCCTTACGGGCACCTTTCTTTGCGGCCATGGTGATCTCTCCATTCATGGAGGTTCTTGCTCTCATCCGATCCCCCGGTGGATCGGCAGAGACGACGACCGTTACGCACGAGGCGCTCTAGCCGCCGCTACACATGCCTCCGCGGAGACACGTGAAGTCTGTGGTGCTGCTCCATCATACGGCGTCACTCAAACTCGTAAAACTGAAATCGCGAACTCTGATCGGTGGAACCATGATCGCTTGGCCAGGCTCGCCACCCTCGCTCGCACTGACGCGAACGGGCACGCCCATGGCTTCCAAGTTATTCAGCATGAAGATCGGCGAATCGTTGAAACGAAGGTTCTTCACCGGCTTCGTGATCTTTCCATTCTCGATCAAGAACGTTCCGTCGCGCGTGAGGCCCGTGTACAGAATGGTACGTTGATCGACCGGACGTAGATACCAGAATCTTGTTACCAACAAACCACGTTGGGTCGAATGAATCAAGTCCTCGAGCGATGCGGTGCCGCCGCTCATGCGAATCGAGCCGCCGGCTCCGGTCGGTGCACGTCCTTGTTTCTGCGCCCAGTATCGATCGTAATCCAAGTTCTTCACCACGCCGTTCTCGATCCATACGACGCGTTGTGTGGGTAAACCGTCACCACTGAATGGTGACGTCGCGACATCGGGATCGAACGGATCCGACGTGATCGTCACGCGCTCGTCGACCACTTTCTGCCCGATCTTGTTCTTTCCGCCGGGCAATGAGAAGAACGAACGTCCCTCGTCGGCCGAGCGCGCGTTCAATGCGCGCGCGATGAACTGCACGAGATTACCGACCGCCGTCGGCTCGAACACCACGGTGTATCGACCCGGCTCTACCGCGGCCGGGTTCACCGATTCGCGCGCTTTGCGCGTCGCGGTCATGCCGAGAGCCGACGGATCGATCTTGCTCCAGTCGTGGTGCGTCGCGCCGGCCCAGCCGGAACCCGTTCCGTCGGGCGTGCGCACGGTCGTCGTGAGCACGCTGGCCGTCGACCGGTTGTAGGCGAACAATCCTTTGTTGTTGGCGATCGCCTGCGCGCCCGTGATCGCTTCCATGAATCCCGTCGACACCAACTTCGCTTGCTTCGCGGGATCCGTAATCCGTTTCACCGACTCGGCACGCGCCGCGGGATCGAGCGATGCCGTCGTGTCGCTCCAGTTGACGCCGGACCGATACGTTTGCGGACCGAGCTCCGGCATCGCTTCCGGATCTTCGGGACTGAGCTTGGCGATGCGCTCAGCCGTGTTCACCGCCGCGCGGAGTCCGTCGTCGTCGAGCTGATTCGTGGACGACGACCCGCTTCGCTTTCCGAATCGGGCGATCACCGTGACGACCGAGTCGAACGAGTCACCGCCGGTAGAGATCTGGTTCACGGCGAAGCGACTGTTCGCGACATTCGTGCTGCTCACCAGCACGCGGGTCTCGTCGGCTGTGGCGAACGACAAGGTTCGTTTCGCGATCGCCTCGCATTCTTCGCGCGACAAATAGCGCGCCGACAACACGAGCGAGCGCAGGGTCATGCTTGCCGGCCCGTGTTGATGACGTTGACGTTCCGAAAACGCGTCACCGGACAGCCGTGCGTGATGGCGTTCACCTGTACCGGCTGTCCTTTGGCGTCACCAAAGGCGCCGCCCAAGTGATAGCTCTTTTGCCCGCCGATCATGTCGAGGCTGGCCCAGAACTCGGGTGTCTTCATCTGATAGGCGACGTCTCTGAGCATGCCGACGATCTTGCCACCCTTGATCTCATAGAAGACTTGGCCGCCGAACTGCGCGTTGTACCGCTGCTGATCGATGGAGAACGAGCCGTCGCCGATGATCGCGATCCCGCGATCGGTGGCAGAGATCAGATCGTCCCATCCGAGATCCTTCTCGCCCGGCAGTAGCGAGACGTTCGGCATGCGTTGGAACTGCACGGCGGCCCACGTTTGCGCGTACGAGCATCCGTGAGATCGCGTCGGTTTGCCGATCTTTTTGTAATACCAGTCGAGCCAGAGCGCCTGCTCCCGCGTCGTCTGGTAGTCGACGAAGATCCCTTTGTTGATGATGTCGAAGTCTTCGGGCTTCACCCCTTCGTCGTCCCAACCGCACGCGGACAGCGATCCTGGCTGCGATCGGTCGCCGCGGATGTTCATCAGCTCCGATCCGTACTTGAGTGCGCCGAGTGCTTTTTCAGGCGGCGCGACGAAGCTCGTGCCGGCGTAATTGGCTTCGTAGCCCATGGCGCGATCGAGCTCGGTGGGGTGCGCGACCGATTCGTGGATCGTGAGCCAGAGGTGCGACGGATGCAACACGAGATCGTAGCGACCGACGTCGACGGACTTCGCGCTCAACTTCTCCACGGCCTCGGTCGCCCATTTCGCGGCATTCTCGGCGAGCTTGGCGTCGCGCACGTGTTCGTAGCCGAGACCGCGCGGCGCGATGTCGACCGACTGGCGCGTCGCGAAGTCGCCGTTGCCCACCGCGGTGACCGTCATCGACGGTTCCGTGCGGTAGATGACTTGGAACGTCATCGATCCGTCGGTCGAGGCGAACGTCTTCTCCTCGCGCAGGAAGAACATAGCCGAGTTGACGAACCGCGCGCCTTTGACGGCGAGGGCGGCTTGGTTCGCGGCCAACAGCGCGGCGACTTTGTCTTCGATCGCGACGTCGAACGGATCGATCTCGATGGGGCTCTTCCACGTTCCGTTGGCGACGACGGGCGCCGGCGCGAGCACGACGGGTCGCACCAGTGCAGAGCGATTGGCGCGCGCTTGCGCTACCGATTGCTTCGCAACGCGCGCGACTTCGTCGCGCGTGAGATCGCGGCTCGCCGCGAAGCCCCACGCGCCGTTGACGAGTGTGCGAACGCCGAAGCCGTACGTCTCGTTGTCGGCGATGCCGGACACGCGTTGTTCGCGCGTCGACACGTTCTGCGTGCGATTGCGAACGAAGCGAACGTCCGCGTAGTCTGCGCCGGCGCTCTTGGCTGCGTCGAGCGCGATGGCCGCGAGTTCTTTGATGTTGGGCTCGCCGGCAAAGTGCGCGGCGTAGGGAGAATCAGAGAGAGAGGCGAGGGCGTCGGTCGCGAAGCGACCGGTGGGTGAGTGAGCGGCGATTCCTGCCATCGCCGCGGCGGCGGTTGTCGACTTGAGAAACTCTCGTCGAGTTTGACCCACTCGGTACCCTCGGGGGTGCGCTTGTGAGGAACTCCGCGCGATTCCTGCGAATAGTGCTCCGACGCGAATATAGGAATCGCAGATTTCACACGCAATAGATGTTCCGAAGATTCATGGCGACCGCGTGAAGCACTTCCATCGTTCATCATGCCGTGCGAGGTTTCGCTCGCGACGCACGAGGGTACCGAGTGGTCGCGGTCTCACTCACTTTGCATGGAGTAACACGCGCGTGAAAGCGCTGGTGAAGACGGCAGCCGGCATCGGCTTCGTGTTGAAGAGCGTACCCGAGCCGACGATTCGAGACGACGAAGTGTTGATTCGTGTGCGACGCGCCGGCGTGTGCGGAACCGACGTGCACATCTACGATTGGGATCCGTGGGCGCAGGGTCGCATCAAACCGCCGGTCGTCGTCGGGCACGAGTTCGCCGGCGAAGTCGTGCAAGTCGGCAGCCTCGTGACGGACGTACGCCAAGGCGATCGCGTGACGGCGGAAGGACACATTGTCGACGGACGATGTCTTCTCTGTCGCACCGGCAATTCGCACGTCTGCCCGTACACCAAGATCATCGGTGTGGATCGCGACGGGTGCTTCGCCGAGTACATCGCGATGCCGGCGACGAACGTCTGGCATCTCGATGACAACGTCTCGTTCGACATCGGCGGCATTCACGATCCGATGGGCAATGCATTCCACACGGCGCTGACCGCCGACATTCCAGGTGCGACGGTGCTCGTGACCGGCTGTGGTCCGATCGGCATCTTCGCCGTCGGCATCTGCCGCGCGGCGGGAGCGTCGCGCATCATCGCGTCGGATATCAACGACACGCGGCTCGCGCTCGCAAAACAGATGGGCGCGCACGACATCGTTCATCCGAACGAAGCCGAGGCGGTGGTCAAGCGTCACACCGACGGACTCGGCGTCGACGTCGTGCTCGAGATGTCGGGCGTCCCCGCCGCGATTCATCAGGCGTTCGCGTTGGTCCGCGTTGGCGGCCGCGTGCAGATGCTCGGCATTCCCGCGAAGCCGATGGACATCGATTTCGCGACGGAGATCATCTTCAAGGGGCTGACCGTGTACGGAGTGGTGGGCCGCCGGATGTACGACACGTGGCTGATGATGACGCGCTTCTTGCGGTCGGGACAGTTCGATCCAACCCCCGTGATCACGCATCGCTTTCCGCTCGAAGGCTTCGATGAAGCGATTCACGCGATCAAGTCGGGCGAAGCTGGCAAGGTCATTTTCGAGGTGGCGTAATTCGATGCGCCTGCTTCGGGCACCTTGGACGAATTGGCATGTTCGAGAGTTGCCACGGAATTCGCGGAATCGACGGAATCACACTGAGTAGCTTGATTGCTGTAAGGATTACTGGCGTGGCCACCACGACAACGCCGAATTCAGGCGGATTCCATTCACCCATTCCGCGGGGTTCCGTTGGCTCCGTGGATTCCGCGGCAAAGTAATTCAGACCTGCAGGGAGAACGGACGTGACGATCAACAAATCTTTCACGAAATCGCTCGAGGCGACGATCGAGCAGCTCAAGCGCGACAAAGTCTACAAGCGACTCAATTATCTCGATTCGCCGCAGGCCGCGCGTGTACAGATGGAAGGACGCGGCAAAATTCTGATCCTCTCCTCGAACAACTATCTCGGACTGTCGGACGAGCCGGCGGTGATCGACGCGGGGATCGACGGGTTACGACGGTACGGCGCGGGCACCGCGAGCGTCCGGTTCATCTGTGGCACGTTCACGATCCACCGCGAGCTCGAGACCGCGCTCGCGCGCTTTGTCGGTACTGACGCGTCGCTGAGCTTCGTGTCGGCCTGGAACGCGAACGAGGGTTTCACCGCGACGATCGCGCAGGAAGGCGACTTCATCGTTTCCGATGCGCTGAACCACGCGTCGATCATCGACTCGATGCGGTTGGCCAAAGCGATCTCGAAGTGCACCACGGCGGTGTTCAAGCACGGCGACATGGACGACTTGCGCGCCAAACTCGCGGAAGCGAAGAGCGCGAAGCGGCGAATCATCTGGACCGACGGCATCTTCTCGATGGAAGGCGCGATCGCGAAGTTGCCCGACATTCTGCAGATCGCACGCGATACGGACTCGATCGTCTGCGTCGACGACTCGCATTCAACGGGCGTTCTCGGAACGACGGGACGCGGCACCGCCGAGCATTTCGGCGTGCTCGGCGAGGTCGACGTGATCACGTCGACCCTGGGTAAGGCACTCGGCGGTGCGGCGGGCGGATTCGTCGCCGGCTCGAGCGCGCTGGCCGACTATCTCACGCAGCGAGCTCGCCCGCAATTGTTCTCGAACGCGTTGCCGACGACCGTTGCCGCGAGCGCACTGGCGGCGGTGCAATTCGTCGAGAAGCATCCGGAGCGCGTGGCCAAGCTGCGCGAGAACACGCTGTATTTTCGCGGAGCCATCGCGGAGGCCGGGTTCAAACCGCTGGCCGGCGAAACGCCGATCATTCCAATCATCGTCGGCGAGACGGCCGCGGCAATTCAGATGAGCGACATGCTGCTCGACCACGGCGTGTTCGTCACGGGCTTTGGTTTCCCCGTCGTGCCCCAAGGACAGGCGCGCGTGCGCTGTCAAATCTCGGCGGCTCATACGCGCGCAGACCTCGATGAAGCGGTGCGGGCATTCAAGAAGGTGGGGAAACGCTTGGGATTGTAGGGTGAAAAGGCAGGGTTGAGGGTTGAGGGTCGAGGGTTGAGGGGATGTACGCGGCGCTTCGCGCCGCTCGACTGCATTAATGGGTCAGTGACAGGTAAGGTGGACACACAAGTGGCGCGCGCAGCGCGCCACCAACCTTCCCTCAACCCTCGACCCTCAACCCTCAACCCTGGTTCAACGTGATTTGTGTCACGTTGCCCGCCCCTACCATAGCATGCGTGACCGTTTGGCCCAGGTTGTCGTCCCACAACCAGAGCGCCGGACGTCCGGCCCAGCTACTTCTTGCCGAGGAATCGTATGCGAACGATCCGTGCCCTGACGATCGCAGCAGCCGTCGTCGCGGCGGTACCGACCATTGCCACCGCCCAAGCGGGCCGTTCCTTCAAAGACGCCTGGTTTTGGGGAATCAAAGGTGGTGGACTGACGATCGCCGACAGCGGCCAAGCGTACAAGCAGGCCCCATTCGTCGGTATCGAGTGGCTCATCACTCGAACGCACGGCGGCCTGTACATCTCCGGCGGCCAAGCGTTCTTCAATCAACAGACGTTCGTCGCGCGCGATCCCGCGCAGCCCGATAGTGGTCTCCGAATCGTCGACATCAAGAACATGCGGAAGATCGACGTCGCGATCATGGGCTTCCCCGGCGAGCATCTGCGCTTCCATCCGTATGCCGGCATCGGGTTCACGCTGAACCAGATCGTGAACGCGGAGGCCCGCCCGCCCTTTGGAAACGCCGATCAAGCCTCGTACGCCACCCAGACGATTCAAGACGAGAAGGTGGCGTTCTCACCGCTCTTGATCGTGGGCGGCCAGTATCAGCTGCGGCGAGTGTCGGTGTTCGGTCAGGGTTCGATCAGTCAGGTCGAGAAGCAGTTCATCGGCTACAACGGACGTTCGATGAACTTCGCGTACGAGTTCGGCCTTCGGTACAACGTCGGCTCATCGATCGACAGGAACTAACCCAACGGTCACCGCGAGATCTTTCTTCGCGGTCATCCTGAGTAAAGCGAAGGATCTGCTGTCGATGACAGCAGATCCTTCGTCGCTTCGCTCCTCAGGATGACACCGAGGTGCGCTTCTCCGGATGACAGGCGACTACACGTCGACCGAGCGTCGCGGGAAATGCGACGGCGTTTTCGAGACGTACGGGCTGCCGCTCACGAACCATCGCAGCGGCCAGTCGGCCGACTGCGTGATGCCGATGCGCGGCGTGACGGTCACGTCGCGGTCCGACACGGGTTCGCCCGATCGAATGACCAGCGGCGGACGATCGAGTGGCGTCCAGTTATACGCGGCATCGATTCCTAGCGCGAGACAGAGCTTTCCCGGGCCGTTGGTGAGATCGACGTCGCGTCGAACCTTTGGCCGGCGCTGACGCATTAGCTCGATCCCGCGCACGGGCTCGATTGCGCGCACGAGCACCGCGCTTGGCTCATGCTCCGCGCGAGTCACGGCGTTGAAGCACCAATACATACCGTAAATGAGATAGACGTACGCGATCCCCGGCGGACCATACAGCGGCGCCGTTCGCGATGTCCGACCCGCCGCGGCGTGACAGGCGAGGTCGTGCTCGCCAAGGTAGGCCTCGGTCTCGACGATGCGGCCGGCGGCAATTCCGTCGCGCGTTCGGCACTCGAGGATCGCGCCGAGGAGATCGCGCGCGACCTGTTCGGTCGCGCGATCGTAGAAGGTGCGTGGAAGCGGCGGCGTGACACGAGAACGCCGCGCTCGAGGCGCGGCGTTCTCGGTCATTCTTGATCGGCGGCCGGAGCGCGCTTCTTCGCGCGGGGGCCGCCAGTCTTGGCGACCGCTCGTCCGCGTTTCGCCTTCGCCGGCGCGGGCGCTGGCGGCGCCGCAGCCGTCACGGCTGCTGCCGAAGCTGCCGGCGTGGCGCGCCCAGTCTTTCCGCGACCACGCGGCCCGCGACCGCGTTTACCGCGCGGGCTCGGCGCTGCGCCATTGTCAGTGGACGCGGCGTGAGCTTCGCGGGCTGCCGGTATGACAACCGGCACGTCCTCTTCCACAACGCCGATCGAGAGCAGCTCGGGTGGTGGCGCGCCCGGTCGTCCGCGAAGCGGTCCGGCGCCGCGCGCCCGTGCCCCGCGAGGTCCCATCCCCAATCGCGGCGCGGCCGGCACGATAGCTGGCGTCGACGCCGTGGTGGCCGCGGTCTCGTGCCGCGCCAGCTGTTCCGAAACGGGTGCCGCTTCCGCCGCCCGCGCAACCTCGAAGTCGTTTCCGCGCCGCCGGAGATCGATCAGCCCTTCGTCGTGGGCGTCTTTCAGAATGCGCACGAACATTCGATCGCTGAGACTCTCGGAGTCGCGTCCCAGCAACTGACGCGCGCGTAAGCGGACTTCGCTGGCTCGCACCGATTCGTCGCCCGATACGAGCTCGTTCACGGCGCGCCGAACCAGATCGAACGCTTCACTTCGCGTGAGACGCTCACCGTTCGATCCGGCGCCATCGCCCGCTGGACGTGACTCGGCCGCGAACTCGAGTTGAGCGGCCGGCTGGACGAGTGGCGTGGAGGCCGGCGTCTCGCTCTCGCGCGTTGTCGGTGCCGGCGATGCGGCGGCGATACGCGGCTCGCGCTCCCGCCCGCGTCCGCCGCCCCGCCCGCGACGGCTACGTCTCGGGCCTCGGTCTTCGCCGGCCGCACCCGTTTCCGTGGTGTCGGAGGGCGCTGGCGACTCGCCGCGCATCGTGCGCGTTTCCGTCGCCGGCGTTGCATTCGGCAGGTCGACCTCAAGCTGACCATTGTCGAGCTTGGTCACCGACAGCAGTCCCTTTTGCGCCGCCTCTTGACAGAACCGTGAGAACTTCGAAATGCCAAGATTCTTTTCATCGAACGTGCTATCGATCTCTTGCATGACCTGCTTGAGTCGATCGGAGCGCATGACGTCGTTGTTGCGCTTCATCCGCTGCACGGCTTCGGTGACGAGCTCCCACGGATCGTACTTGCGCGACGGCTCTTCGTCCGACGCCTTGATCAAGCCGGCGAGCGCGTTGTAGCTGTAGTACTCATCGCAGTTCTGAACGAGCAGGTCGCTCGATGACTCGCGAATGCCGACGCCGATCACGTACTTGCCGTACTCCTTGAGCTTCATCACGAGGCTCGAGAAGTCGGAGTCGCCGGAGAGAAGAATGAAGGTCCCGATCTCCGGGCGCGTGAAGACGAGCTCGAGTCCATCGATGGCGAGGCGGATGTCCGTCGCGTTCTTCTTCGACGATCCGTACGCCGGCGCCATGATCATGTCGATCGACGACTCGGCGAGGGAGACGACGTACTGCGGATAGCGTCGCCAGTCGGCATAAGCGCGCTGAACGGCGACCTTCCCCTTGATGATCTCCGACGAGAGGAGGTTTCGAAGCTCCTTTCCGAGGTCCGAGCGAATCCCCATCGTGACGTTGTCGAAGTCGATGAGGAGCGCCGCGTTGGGCGCGTGAACGGGCGCCGAGACGTGCGGGGCGGCGGTCATTGCCTGCGGACCGCGGTGAATGAGCGCGCTTGTTGAACGAGTTGGCAATCGCGAATGTCTAGAATTCATGCATGGCTCTACGGATCAATGACTGGAATTTAGAGCGATCGGCGACGTAATGCCATGCTACGTCTCAGTCTCCCATGGCTTTGAGGATCACTCGCTTGGGTCGCTGGCCGTCCCACTCGCCGTAAAAGATCCGCTGCCAGGGCCCGAGGTCGAGGCGACCGGCGGTCACGGGCACGATCACCTCGTGCCCGATCGTGATCGATCGCAGGTGGGCCGCGGCGTTGTCTTCGCCCGTTCCACTGTTGTGGCGGTACTTGTCAGGGTCCCACGGCGCCACGCTCTCCTCGAGCCAATCGAGGATGTCCCGCCACAAATTCGGCTCGTGATCGTTGACGAAGACTGACGCCGAGATGTGCATGGCCGAGACCAGGACCATGCCTTCGCGGATTCCCGCGGCGGCGCGACACGTCTCCACCGCATCGGTGATGTCGATGATCTCCTGACGGCGTTTCGTCTCGAACGTGAGGTAGTCCGTGTGCGTCTTCATGGCGGCGTCTCAGGGTGGTTGGGCCTCTGCACAATCTGTATGTTTGACGTCGAAACCGCTGTCGCACGCGTCTCGTATGGAGCCCCTGTGAAGCGTGTCGGATTCCGCGGCCGCCTGTTCCTGATCCTGCTGGGCTTCGCCGTCATTCCGTCGATTCTCATCTCGCTCGCGTGGAGTGCCACGGGGTCATTCGTGTTGCCGCTGGCCGGCGCGACGGCCGCGTGGGACAGCATAGCGATCACGGGCGAGCAGGCGATCGCCGCCGCTCGCAGCGCCGGACTGAACGACGCACAGCGTCGCGCGTTGGACCTTCACGACAAAACATTGCGACAAAGCGTCCTTCAATCCCGCCGGGCGGCATTTCTGTTCCGAGAAGCGGCCAAGCAGCTGGCCATCGCATCCTTGGTGGTCGTGCTGATCATCGGTGTCATCGCGTCACGCGTCGCCGGACATCTCAGCCGAAACCTGAGTCGACCGCTGCAAGAATTGGTCGGCTGGACCGAGCGCATCGGTCGAGGCGAGCCATTGCCCACGACGCCGCCGCGCCGCGGCGCGCCGGAGTTCGAGGTTCTGCGCCGGCGAATGCGCGTCATGGCAAGTGAGCTCGAGCTCGGGCGCGCCAGGGCACTCGAGGCCGAGCGTTCGGCCGCGTTGCGCGAGAGCGCGCGCCAGGTCGCGCATGAACTGAAAAACCCGCTGACCCCGATTCGTTTCGCCGTGGAGCGGCTCCAGCGCGACGCGCCGCCCGAACTCGCCGAGACCGTAGAAGTCCTGACTGTCGAGTCGCAGCGGCTCGAGGCCATGGCCCGCAGCTTCGCGCAGTTCGGGCGCTTGCCCGAAGGACCCCGGGCGGACGTCGATCTCGGCGAGATGGTACGCTACACCGCACGCGCGACGATTCCGCCCGATGTCGCCGTGCACGTGGAGATCGACGACGACGTGCCGATGATCAAGGGCCACCACGACGCGCTCGCGCGCGCATTGTCGAACGTCATGCTCAACGCGGTGGACGCGTGCAAGAGCGGCGGCGGACAGGTGGGCGTTCGCGTGCGAGCACTCAACGGCGGCGACACCAGCGCTGTCGAGCTGACGGTGTCGGACAACGGGTGCGGAATTCCGCCCGAGCAGCTCGCGCGTATCTGGGACCCGTACGTCACGTCGAAACCCGGCGGCACAGGACTCGGGCTCGCCATTGCGCGGCAGACCGTGCTCGCTCACGACGGGTCCGTGTTCGCCGAGAGCGACATTGGGACCGGGACGCAGATTCGATTTGTGCTTCCGGTGAATGGCAACAATGGAGGACGGAATGGGAGATAGCCCGTTTATCGTGCCTATCGTGCTCTTCATTTGCATCGCGGCGACTGTCATCATGGTTCCCGTCGCTCGCGCCTTCGCGCGACGGATGGAGCGAACACCGCTGCCGTCGTCGGTGCCGCCGGATGTCGTGGCGCGGCTCGAGCGAATGGAGCAGGCGATCGATTCGATCGCGATCGAGGTCGAGCGAATCTCGGAGGGACAACGGTTCACGACGAAGCTGTTGTCCGAGCGCGCGGAGCGCGGTCTTCCGGCGTCGGGTTCAGCCAATCCACCGACCTGACCGCGCGACATGCCCAGTGTCCTGATCGTCGACGACGAACCGAATATCCGACGGATGGTCGGCGCGCTTCTGACCGCCGAGGGCTACGAGGTGCGCGACGCGCAAGATGGCGCGACGGCGCTCTCACGCGCAAATGAGACCGAGCCCGACGTCCTGCTGCTCGATCTGATGATGCCCGGAGAGCTCGACGGGATGGCGACGCTCGCTCGCTTTCGAAAAGCATTGCCCGACGTCCCCGTGGTAATGATGAGCGGTCGGGCCGGACTCACGGACGCGGTGAAAGCCACGAAGCTCGGCGCATTCAACTTTCTCGAAAAACCGCTGAGTCCCGAGGGCGTCCTGCTCGCGTTGTCGTCCGCGCTCGAGCTGCGACAGGCGCGGCGCGAGGCGAAAGCGCTGCGGGCCGATCTCGGACTGAGCGGCGACATGATCGGCGACAGTCCGGGAATGGTGCAGGTGCGCGCGATGATCGAGCGCGTCGCGCCCACCGACGCCCGGGTGTTGATCACCGGCGAGTCGGGAACGGGCAAGGAGCTCGTCGCGGCGGCGATTCACATGGCCAGCTCGCGGCGCGACCATCCGTTCGTGCGCGTGAACTGCGCCGCGATTCCGCGCGACTTGGTGGAGAGCGAGATGTTCGGGCACGAACGCGGCGCCTTCACCGGCGCGACTGATCGCCGGATCGGCCGGTTCGAGCTCGCGCACCGCGGCACGCTCTTTCTCGACGAAGTCGCCGATCTGGGCGCCGAGGCGCAGGCCAAGCTGCTCCGCGCGATCGAGGCGCGGGAGATCGAGCGCGTGGGCGGCGGCAAGCCGATCCGCGTCGACGTTCGCATCGTGTCGGCCACCAACAAGGATCTCGCGCAGGCGGTAACGGAAGGCAGCTTCCGCGACGATCTGTTGTTCCGCCTCAACGTGATTCCAATTCCCATTCCACCGCTGCGCGAACGTCCAGGCGACATTCCCGCGCTGGTGATGCATTTCTCGACGCTCCATCGCTTGCGCACGGGACAACCGCTGCCGACGTGGACGTCGGACGCCATTGCCGCGTTCACGCGCTACGGGTGGCCGGGCAACGTCCGCGAGCTGGCAAACATCGTCGAGCGGCTCGCGATCTTGCATCCCGGGCGCATGGTGACGGATGCCGACGTGTCCGCGGTGTTACCGATCGATCGCCGGCCGCGCGCACATGTCACGCCGCTTCCCGATCCCGCGTCGCTGGATCATTCATTGAGCGAGACGCTCGACGAATACGAGCGCGTCTTGATCTCACGCGCGCTCTCGATGACGAGCGGCAATGTGGCGGAAGCCGCGCGCCGGCTGAAGACGGATCGCCCCAACTTATATCGTCGGATGCGGCGCTTGGGGATCCCCGTCGGCGCGGAGTGAGGTCGACCTTCCTTTTGTGGAGCATACATGCGTAGGACCTTTCTAGCGTTGCTCCTGGCGACGTTGCCGGGAGCTGCCGGCGCACAGCAAGACACGGCGGCACGGCGACAATCGCTTCCTCGGGACGTGCGTCGCGAAGTGGTCGAGCGATGGAGCGCGCCGGCCGCCGCGCGCGCGCGCGATCGACTCGAGATCGATGAGTCGCGTGACGTTCCCGGCGACGTGGCCGTGCTCAACGGCCCGCTCATCATCGCCGGCCACGTGCGCGGCAACGTGCTCGCGGTGAACTCCGACGTGCTCATACGCCGAACGGCGCGCATCGACGGCGACCTGCTCATCGTCGGCGGTGAGATCGAGGGGCGCAACGCAGCGCAGATCAACGGAAGCACGCGCATCTACCGCCAATCACTCGCCTTTCGGGAGGAAGGCGACCGCATCGTCGCGATCGACAACGAATCGGAAGAAGACGAGAACTGGCTGCGACGGCTCGAGCACCACCACGAGGGCAACTGGTCGGAGGCGCTGCGCATCGTACAAGCGGGTCCGTACAATCGGGTCGAAGGACTGCCGATTCAGCTCGGGCCAGTCATCAATCGTCGCACGGCGTGGGGCAGCCTTCGTCTCGACGCGGCGGCAATCCTCCGAACCGGCAGCAGCTTCAATTCCGAAAGCGGCGACATCGGCTACGATCTTCGAACCGAAGTCCGCTTCGGTCACGGACGCGGAATCGGCATCGGTGCCGAGGCATACAACGTCGTCGATCCGGTCCAGGGTTGGGATCTCTCGGATCTCGAGGTGGCGCTCGCCGCGTTTCTCACGCGGCGCGACTATCGAGACTACTACAACCGGCACGGCGGCCGCGGACTGATCACGCTCTACGGCGCTCGCGATCTCAGCCTGACCGCATCGTACGGACTGGAACGCTGGACGTCGCGCGATCTGAGAAATCCATTCACGCTCTTCAACGGAGACCGAACGTGGCGACCCAATCCGTTGATGGACGAAGGATTGTTCCACGTCGCCGGCGTCACGCTCAAGTTCGACACGCGCACCGATCCCGATGATCCGTGGTCGGGCTGGTTCGTCAACGCCGACGTCGAGCACGGTCGAGGCGCCATCACGTCGTTGGCCCCGACCGCGGTACCTCGGATATTTCCGGTCGGTGGAATTTCTGACTACACGCGAGGATTCTTCGATTTCCGCCGCTACAACCGACTCGGCCCGGACGCACAGCTCAACGTTCGCGCGGTGGTCGGCGGATGGCTGGGCGGCGATCAGCTGCCATTGGAGCGCCGGGTGTCGGTCGACGGTCCGGGATCGCTGCCCGGATTCGACTTTCACAGCGCGCGCGCGGGCATCGACGTCGGCAGTTGCGACGCCGGCGTCGGGATTCCCGGACGTCCGGCGCAATGCGATCGCATCGCGCTGGCGCAGATCGAGTATCGAGGAGATCTGCGCCTGAACTTCACCGGCGACTGGGAAGATTGGCCGCGGCACTATCACAGTGCGCACGGCGACGTGGTCTGGGTCCTGTTTGCGGATGCGGGTCGCGGGTGGAACACCGGGACGCCCGACGGCGCGCTGACCTACGGCCGAGGCACACTGCCGTCGCTGTCGACATTTCGCTCGGATCTGGGGCTCGGACTCGACTTGGGCGGCATCGGTGTCTACGCCGCGAAGTCCGTGTCCACGCCCGCCGAGCCGGTGAATTTCTTCGTGCGTCTCCGACACCGGTTCTAGTGGTGCGTATTCGTTTCGCCCTCGTCGGGCTCCTCTGGGCGTCATCGCTCGTCGCGCAACGCACCGACGTGAAGCTCGACGTCGCGGTGCCGCAGAACGGCGCGATGACGGAGGGTCCGAGCGTCACGGTGGCGAACCTGCTCGCGGGCTCGAAGACCCGCGAGCTCCTGCGCAGCGGATTCACGACGGGCATCCATTTCCGTCTCGAGTTGTGGAACGAGGGCCGCGTCGTGAACGACCTGAGCGGACGGTTGGATTGGGACGTATTCGTGTTCTATGATCCAACGGCGAAGCTGTACAACGTGGTCCGGCGCATGGGCAACGTGCACGAGAATTTCGGCGGATTCGAGACAGTCACGTCGGCCGAGGCGCAGTTCGATGGGCCGTTCCGTGTGCCACTGCGCGCGGCCCGCTCCGGCCGGTACTACTACAATCTCGTCGTCGACGTGCAGTCGCTGAGCGAAAGCGACCTCGATGCATCGCTGCAGTGGCTGCGCGGCTCGTCAGGTCCGGTGAAGGGCAATCCGTTCAGGGCGCTGCGAAGCGGGCTCGGGACCTTCCTCTCGCGAGTGTTGGGCGGAGGAAAACAGGAGTGGCAGCAGCAATCCGGGCGCTTTGTCGTGCCGTAACGCTAGTGCGCGCGCAGGCCGCGATGCTCGAGCTGCTCGAGGTGATGCAATACCTCGCTGCCGTAGAACGTGCGGATGTAGCGCGCTTGCGTCGGCGTGAGGCGACGCACAGCCCAGCTCAAGTGCACGAAGTGCGGTTCGACCGGATGCGTCAATGGATGCATGCCGATCTCCTCGGGCAGACGATTGCCTTTCCGCGTGTTGCACGGACTGCACGCCGCAACGACGTTGTTCCAGTCGTTGGTCCCGCCGCGCGAGAGCGGAATGAGATGGTCGCGCGTCAATGACTCGCGCGGTTTGAGCTCGGTCATGTGGCGCCCGCAATACTGACAGCGGTAGTGATCGCGCGCGAACAGGAAGGTGTTCGTGACCTGCCGACGAAAGCGGCGTGGGACGTGGATGAACTTCGTGAGCCGAATGACGGCTGGCCGCGGCATGGTGAGACGCTCCGAGCGCACGACGCGGTCCTGATCCGCCTCGACGATCTCGGCTTTTCCGTCGATCACAAGACGAAGCGCCCGACGAAGCGGAACCATCGTCAGGGGCTCGTACGATGCGTTCAATGCCAGACAGCCAACGACCACGAAACCTCCAAGGGAGCCGGTACACAAACTCCCGCCTGGACAAGTCGGGCGGGAGCGGGAACGGGTGAGCGGCGCCGCGCTCCCGATCGCGTGCACGTGCACGTGTCGGAAGGTCTATGTATAGCAAGCTATGCTACGGTCACGGAGGCGACAAGATCGTGGCGACATGCATCCACGATGTCATGCACCCCGCATTTCACCCCCAGATGCAAGCCATTCGGCCAGCGCATCACCGAGTTGTGACATGCGTTGAGCCAGTCCAGAACGTGACGAGACGAGCGCGCCGTTGGTCACCAGGGGCCGACCCGCGACCATTACGAAACGCGCACGAGCACCTGTCAGGGAAAAGATGGCCGCGGTGATCGGATCTTGGACCGGAAGCAGCGGCTCGATCGCGAACGCGGCGAGATCGGCTTGTTTCCCTTCCTCGAGCGTGCCGACGAGATGATCGATGCCGATCGCCTTCGCACCGCCAATCGTCGCCAATTCCAATACGTCGAGCGCGGACGGAGACTCGAACGAGCCAATGCGCGATCGTTGGCCGAGCAGTGCCATGCGCGCCTCGGCGAGAATGTCCATCCGGTTGTTGCTTGCCATGGAATCCGAACCGAGGCCGACGGCAATGCCGGCCGCCAGAAGCTCGTCGAGCGGGGCAACGCCGTGGCCGAGCTTCGCGTTCGACGCCGGACAATGAGCGACGCTCGACGTGGACTCGGCGATCGTGGCGACGTCTCGTGCGTCCACCCGAACGCAGTGAATGAGCAGCGGACTCACATCGAGCAGGCGCAACCGCGCGAGCAATTGAATCGACGACTCAGCGCGAGGCTCGACCGTGATGCCGCGCCGCCGCAACCCGTCGGCAAACGAACCGGCGGCGTCGACGACCAGCAGATGCTCCAATTCACTTTCCGCGATGTGCACCGCAAGGGGGAGTTTCTGCTCACGCGCGAGATCCCCGGTGGCGCGAAAGAGATCGTCGGACACGGTATAGGGCGCGTGCGGCGAAACGCCGACGCGCACGAGCGGCGTCTCCAAATACCGAAGGCCCGCGACCGCAGTGCGCAATTCCGCGATCGATGCGTCGCACTGCGCCGGATCCGGGCCGAACACTTCCTGATACATCACGCCGCGGACGCCGGCCTCGCGCATGGCGCGCAACACGACGCCCGACGCGCAGGTGTCGGCGTACGACGTCACGCCGGCGAGCAACCCTTCCTCGAGGCCATATCGCGCGGAATCCAGCAGCGCGTCGTTGTCGAGGATCGCCCGGCGCGAGAAGGTGAGCCGCAGAATCCATCGCTGGAAATCGAGATCCTCGAGGAATCCGCGCATCGCGGTAAGCTCGAGGTGACAGTGGGCGTTGACGAGACCCGGCAGCAGGATGACGTCACCGAGATTGTTTTCGTCGCCCACCGGGCCACCGCTCGCGGGCCCGACGTATGTGATGCGATCACTGTCCACGGCCACGACGCCATCGGCGATCGGCGGCGCGGCAATGGGAACGATCCAGCGAGCGCGGTACCGGATCACGCCGACCTCTGCGCGGAAAATCCCGTCCTGGACCCGTGCCGCATCGGGTCGTAGAGATCGGCCTCGTGCACGCCGAGGAGCCGCGCCAAGGCGAGTGGGCGACCCACGTCGGCCACCTGGTCACGCGTGTGTCCGTCAGAGCCCAAGGAAATCCGGAGGCCGCGATCGACCGCGCGGCGAACGAGGCGCTCGTGGGCGGGATAGCGCGACGAGATCTCGAAGGCGATCCCGGCGTGAAAGAGCGCGTCGACGAGTCGCGTCTCGCGCTCCTCGGTCCACAACACGTCGACGTCGACGCTCCGAAACGGAATGGTGACGAGCGTGGGATGCGCGAGAATGTCGACGGGCATCTCGCGCGCGAATCGCTCGAGAGTCTCGGTATGCGCGTCCATGTATTGCTCGACCGTGACGCCCGGCGGAGCATGATGCGAGAATGCGTGAACCAGCGTCCCGTCCGCGAGTCGGATCGCGTGCAGCGAGCCCAGTCGGTGCGTGAATCGACGGACCAGCGAATCGGGAAGCTCGCGCCAGAGCTCGTCGTGCCAACAGAACTCTCCGCCGCGCAGCACATCGTATTGGTCGAGCGTGTCGAGGTAGATCTTGACTTGCTCGACGCTCGTGATGCTGCGCGCCACGTCGCGCGAAATGTGGTCGGCGAGCGACGGCCTCACCCCGAGCGCCGCGGCGCGCTCGACCACCTCGGCGACGGTGAGCGACCCGTCCGAGAAAATCGAGTGGGCGTGGCAGTCGACGGGCTGCCAGGTCATTGCATGTTAATGAGAGTCCTTGAACCGCGTCCCGGTGGTGTCGGGCGGCTTGGGTGGCCGCAGCCGTAGCGAATCGGCTCGGCGAAGCGAATCGTTCCGAGCTTTGAGCTTCGCCAACGAGTCGCGCGACGGAAGAGCAAAGATCGCACTGTCGCGGAATCGCCGGGAGGTGTCGGGTACCGGCGGGCGTCCAGGGCGAATCGGCGTCGCGGCGCCGGGCACAGTGATCGTCGTGCGTCCGCTATCGCGCAGCCGTCGCAGCGAGTCGGCGCTCGGCGGGCCACGGGTCGGATACGGCGACGCCGGGTATGTGGCCGGCGGCGGATACGCGCCGGACGTGTCGGGATAGAGCGACCCGTTGTGCACCGTGCAATCCTGCACCGGCTCCGTTCCCGGGACATAGAACTCGTTGGCGACGACCTGGGGTGGACAGTACGGCGTGGCGAGCATGTTCGTCGACACGTCGACTTGCTTCACGACGATGTCGGCGGGCATGGGCCAGTCGCGCGGCGCCGGCTTTCGGCGATAGACCTCGGTCATGAACGCGGTCCACGCGGGCGCGGCGAGAATTCCACCCTGCGCGTTCGCCTTGATCTTCTGCGGCTTGTCGAACCCCATCCACACCCCGGCGACCAGATCCGACGTGTAGCCGATGTACCAGACGTCGGTCCCGTCGTTCGTCGTACCGGTTTTGCCGCCCGTCGGGTAGTGAAAAACCGACCCAACGCTTCCCGCCGCGGTGCCTCGCTGCACCACGTCCTTCATGACACTCACCATCAGCCATGCTTCTTCCGGTGACAGCACCGAGACCGTGGTGGGCTCCGGCTCCCAGAGGACATTGCCCTTTTGATCCTCGACGCGCGTGATGGCCGTGGGCTGCGACCTCGTGCCCAGCGTGGCGAACGTCGAATAGGCGGCGACGAGCTCGATCGGGTAGACGTCCGCCGCTCCTATGAAGATCGACGGATATCCCGGAATCGGCGTCGTCAACCCGAACGCGCGCGCCTCGTCGATCACGCTTTGCACTCCGAGCTCCATGCCCAGCCGAATCGTCGGGACGTTGCGCGATTGATAGAGCGCGCGGCGCATCGGGATCTTTCCGGCGAAATCGCCCTCGTAGTTCTTCGGTGTCCACGGCGCGCTGCCCGGCATCTCGACGGTCAGCGGCGAGTCGTCCAGCGTGTACGACAGCGGTCGTCCGTTGTGGATTGCGTCCGCGTAGACGATGGGCTTGAACGTCGATCCCGGCTGACGCACCGCTTGTGTCGCGCGATCGAACTTGCTGTCGTCGAAGTCGCGGCCTCCGATCAGCGCACGCACGGCACCCGTGCGCGGATCCATCGCGATGAACGCGCCTTGCAGATACGGCGAGTTCGCCGAGTTGCTCTGATCGTTGGCGCCTGACTGCGCGATGTAACGCTCGTAGCTGATGTGCGGGTATGCACCGTATCGCCCAGACTCGATCGCGCGAAGCTGCTTCTCGAGCGCACGCTCGGCGGCCGACTGCAGGTCGAGATCGAGCGTCGTGTACACCTTGAGACCTTGCTCATAGAGCTGCTTGCCGAATTTGTCGTCGAGCTGCTCGCGGATCCACTCCACGTAGTAGGGCGCGATCTCTCCCGCCTCGACCCGCGTCGCCAATCGCAGCGGATAGGCGCGCGCCTCGCTCGCATCGGCGGCATTGATGACGCCCGCGTCGCGCATGAGCGCAATGATGGTGTTGCGGCGCTCGATCGTTCGATCGGGATAGACGCGAGGATTGTAGCGCGCCGGCCCTTTGGGGAGCGCCGCGAGCGTTGCCGCTTCCGCGACATTCAGATCCTTCACCGACTTGCCGAAGTACCGCTCCGCCGCGGTCTCGATGCCATAGGCGCCGTTGCCGAGGTTGATCTGATTGAGGTAGAGCTCGAGGATCTTGTCCTTGGAGTATCGCGCCTCGATGTCGCGCGCGACTTTGATCTCTTTGAGCTTTCGAACGAGCGACTTCTCACGCGAGATGCGCTCGGGAAAGATGTTCCGCGCGAGCTGCATGGTGATCGTCGAGAAGCCCTCGCTGAACGTGCGATTCTTGATGTCGGCCACGATCGCGCCCGGTACGCGCCGCCAGTCTACACCGGCGTGCTGATAGAACCGTTTGTCTTCGGTGACGATGAACGCGTTGCGCACGAGCGGCGGGATGTCCTTGATCTGCACCAGGGTTCGGCGCTCCAAGCCCAGTTCGGCAATGAAGCGTCCGTCCGCCGCGTAAAGCTTTGACGTCTGCCGCGGCTCGTAGGCGGCGAGCGCGTCGGCGGGCGGACATCGACCGGCGCGACAAACCATCGCCCAGCTCGCGTACACGAACCCGGCGCCGAACGAGGCGACAAAGCAGACGAAAAGAAGCAGCCCGCGCGTGAAGCTCGGAAATCGCGCGCTGAATCGCTTGGTGAATGGGAATGCGGCCATATCAGTTCATTCCCCTATCGTCTATTTTTGTGCCATGCGATCTCATGCGCTGCTCGACGAGCTTCAATGGCGTGGTCTCCTGTATCAACATACCGACGAAGTCGCGGACGTCCTCAACAGTGGTCCGGTCGGCGGCTACATCGGATTCGATCCCACGGCGCCGAGCCTGCACGTCGGAAACCTGCTCGTCATCATGCTGCTCGTACAGTTGCAGCGGCATGGCCATCGACCGGTTGCACTGGTGGGCGGCGGAACCGGTTTGATCGGCGACCCCAGCGGCAAGACGTCCGAACGCCCGCTCGCCGAGCCGGAGCTCATCGCCGCGAACGCGGCGCAGATTCGGAAGCAGCTCGGGCGCTTTCTGGATTTCAGCGGTCCGAACGCCGCGCGCATGATCGACAACGCAGAATGGCTGGTCGAGCTTCGAGCCGTGGAGTTCATGCGCGACGTCGGCAAGCACTTCACGGTGAACTACATGCTGCAGAAGGACGCGGTGAAGGGCCGCATGGAGGGCGGCATCTCTTACACCGAGTTCTCGTACATGCTGCTTCAGGCGTACGATTTCCTCGAGCTTCGGCGCAGGCACGATGTGCGGTTGCAAATGGGTGGCAGCGATCAGTGGGGAAACATCACGGCGGGCATCGAGTTGATTCGCCGCACACTTGGCACCGACGCGCACGCGGTCACGGCACCGCTCATCACGACGTCGACGGGCGCCAAGTTTGGCAAGACCGAGGCCGGTGCGATTTGGCTGGACCCCGCCCTCACGACGCCCTACAAATTCTATCAATTCTGGATCAACATCGACGACCGCGACGCCTCGAAATATCTACGGTACTTCACGGTGCTCGAGCGGTCTCGAATCGAGGACCTCGATCGCGAGCTCGCCGAGCATCCCGAGCAACGCGGTGCGCAACGCGCGCTGGCCCACGAGGTCACGTTACTGGTTCATGGCGACAAGGCGGTCGGGGCCGCGGAGGAAGTGTCCGAGCTGTTGTTCGGCGGCGCCGACCCGAAGGCGCTGTCGCGCGACGCACTCCTCGCGCTTCAATTGGAGATTCCAGTCTTCACCGTCGAGCCGAAGGACGAGCTCACAACATATGATATCGTCGAGTCAACGCTCGTCGGGCCGGAGGCCTTGTTCGCCAGCAAGGGCGACATGCGGCGCATGCTTCAGCAGGGTGGTGTCTATCTCAACGGCCGCCGAATTGGTGCGGAACGCGAGCCGCTCGCGCCGGACGATACGCTCGGCGGCGAGTTCGTGCTCGTCCGCAAGGGCTCGAAGTCATACGGGCTCGTGAAGGTTCGGTGAAGGCGGAGCTTGGCCACGGAAATTCTCGGAATCCACGGAACGCCACGGAACCGTTTTTTGGGTTCCGGCCAAGGCATCTTTCCTGCCTTGGAATCATTCCGTGGATTCCATGTCGTTCCGTGGCTAGCGGCTCGTCGATCCACGCTTCGTTAGGGCGCTATAACCTGGAGCGCTCGGTCGATCTCGTCGGCCGTATTGTAGCAGTGCGGCGATAGCCGGATTGCGCCTTCACGGAGCGAATGCGCTATTCGCGCGGCGCTGAGGCGCGCGCTGGCGGCGCGGGCATCGCGCGGGCGCACTGAAATCACGGCGCCACGACGAGACGCGGCGGCGGGCGTGACGAGCTCGACGTCGTCGCGCGAACAGGCCCACTCGACGATCTGATCGGCGAGTCGAAGCGCGTGCGCGGAAACCTCGCGCGTACCCAATTCGTGGAGCAGCTCGAGACTCGCGTTCATGCCACCGAAATCCTGGTACGGCAGCGTGATGAACTCGAACCGTCGCGCGTCGTCTCGCCAGCTGAGATCGTAGTCGGTGAGTCGAGAGAAATCGTCCGAGTCCCTCACCGCCATCCAACTCACGTCGTGCGGCTCGAGGCGCGGGATGAGGTCACGCCGGACATACACGAAGGCCGATCCCCACGGCGAAAGCAGCCACTTCTGGGCACCCGACGAGAAAATGTCGACCGGGGCTCGACGCAAGTCGACCGTCAACGGTCCGAGGCCTTGGATGGCATCGACGACAAAGAAGACGTCGCGCGCGCGGCAGAGAGATCCGAGCGCTTCCAGGTCCACGCGCGCACCGGACGCGAAGCCGACCCACGAGACCGTCACGACGCGCACCCGCTCGTCCTCGAGCTCCTTTGCCAGACGATCGGGATCGAGCACGCCTTCGGCGCACTTCAGCTGGCGAAATTCGACGCCGCGCCGCGCCGCGAGCTGCATCCACGGATAGACGTTCGCCGGAAATTCCAAATCGGGCGATAGCACGACGTCGCCCTTCTTCAACGGCAACGAGAACGCGGCCAGGTTGAGCCCGAACGTCGTGTTCGCGGCGAGCGCGATCTCGCTCGTGTCCGCGCCGATCATCGATGCAATCAGCTCACGACTTCGCGCCAGCGTTCCGAACTGCAACTCTTGCGGAACGCGCTGCGGATTCGCGCGCAGGCGGTTCCATTCGTCGAGCACCGCGACGGTCCGCTGCGGCAGCGGTCCGGTCGACGCATTGTTCAGATAGATCGTCTCGCCCACCGCTGCCCAGGGAAATTCGTCGCGTCGCAGCGCGTCGACGTCGTAGCTCATGGTCGCGCGATGTCCGGTAGACCCGCACCGCGCGGAATGACCGCGCGAACGGCGCGGGGATCGAGCGCGTCGCGAAGCGCGTCCCCGAGGAGATTGAAGCCGAGCACCGCAGCACCGATCGCGAGGCCGGGAAAGAGCGACGTCCACGGCGCGTGGCGCAGTTGATACAGATCACGCCCGTCGGCGATCATCGAGCCCCAACTCGGCGTCGGCGGCTGAACACCGAGCCCGAGGAACGACAGCGACGACTCGGCCATGATCGCGCCGGCCACGCCGAGCGTTGCCGCGATCACGACGGGGGCAACGACGCTTGGCAAGACATGCAGAATGAGTATTCTCGCATCATTGGCGCCCAGCGCCCGCTCGGCCTGCACGAATTCAAGCTCCCGAATGACGAGCACCTGACCGCGCACCAGGCGCGCCATGCCCGCCCACCCGACGACGCCGATCGTGATGAACACCACGGTCAACGACGGCTGGAGCGCCGCGACGAGCGCGATCAGCAGCAGGAGCGTCGGGAACGCCAGCGTCACATCGGCCAAGCGCATCACCAGCTCGTCGACCCATCGGCCGTAATAGCCGGCGAGCAAGCCGAGAATGACGCCGAGGGTGAGCGCGATGCCCTGAGACAAGATGCCGACCGATAGCGATACGCGCGCGCCGTAGACCAGCCGCGCCCACACGTCTCGACCTTGCACGTCCGTTCCGAACCAGTGCTGCACGTTGGGTGGTTGGAGCGAGTTGATCAGATCGACACCGAACGGATCGTGGCGAGCGAACACCGGCGCCGCGATCGCGAGAAGCACGAGCAGGACGATGACGCCGCCGCCGAACCAGGCGCGCCTGTCCGATTTGAGTCGCTCGGTCGCGCGGCTCACAGCAGCGGATCTCCAAGCTCGGGTGGCGTTCCCGGCCGCTGATGCTTCCAGCGACGGTGATGCCAGAGATACTGCTCCGGCGTTCGGCGTATCCAGCGCTCGAGAGTGAGCGTGTAGTCGGCGACGATGCGATCCACGTCGGCTTCGCGATCTCCAGTCGGCGCCACGTCGATGGCCTCGAACGTCAGTTCATACCGCCCCGACGGCCGGCGCACGGCGGCGCCGAAGACGATCGGCGCGTCCAAACGAAGCGCGAACACCGCCGGCCCGCGAGGCGTCTTGGCGTAGCGCCCGAAGAACGGCACCCATGTCGACGCCAATCCAACCGCTCCTTGATCGACGAGAAATGCCACGCCTCGCCCGGAACGCAACGACCGCGGAACACGACGTACCGCCTCTTCGTCGTGTACAACAGTCATGCCGATGCGCTGGCGCGTGCGGGTCAGGTAGCGATCGAACAGGGGATTGGCCATGTGTCGGGCAACGGCGTCGATGGGAACTCCACGCGCTGCCAGATACGCACCACCGAGCTCCCAGTTGCCGAGATGCCCGGTGACGACGATCAATCCTTTGCCACGCGCGAGGCGTTCTTCGACGATGCTCCAGCCCTGCACGTCCTCGAACATGTCGACGATCTCGGCGCCGCTGTACGCCGGCAGGATCGCCGTCTCGATGCTCGTGCGCCCCAGATGCTCGTACGTTGCACGGGTGATTCGTTCGATCTCGGCACGGTCGCGCTCGGGAAAGGCAGCGGTGAGCTGCCGTTCGACGACGGCGCGGCGAATTCCAAGCGGCCAGTACCCGAGCCGGCCGATTCGCTCGCCAATGACTCCGGCGCGACGAAAGCTGAGCCGTTCCATGGCTGCGACGGCGCTGCGCAGGGCCGCGTATTCCGCGCGATGCGCGAACGTCGGCTGAATCGTGGTGGCCGCGCTCACGCGCTCGTCGTCCATTTCGTTCGATCGCCCGCTGCGTCCACCGCGCGCTCGAAGCCGTCGATCATGGCTGTCTCGGTAAAGTCGCGCTGTACCCGCGTTCGGGCCGCGTTGCCCATGGTGACACGCCGGTCCGCTCCGGCCAAGAACTCGGCGACCTCGGATGCCGTGTACGACGGATCGCCTTGGGACAGGAGAAGTCCCGAGATTCCATCGGCCACGTAGTGCTGCGTGAGCGGCGAACGCTCGGCAATTACGGCCATGTGCAGCGCCATGAAGTCGAGGCACCCGTAGGCCGCGTTGTCGCTCTCGGCGGCGACCCACCCGACGTCCGCGGCGCGCATGACGCTCAGCTCGTCGTCGCGCTCGCCAAGGAACGTGAACACCCGACCGACGGCGAGGGCCGCCGCGTGCATGCGCAGATCTTCCTCGAGTGAGCCCGGGCCGACGACGACGACGTGCATGTTCGGATGTCGCGGCGCGAGGAGCGACAGCGTGCGAAACACCGTCGCGATGCGATTTCGGCCGGCGGTGTTGTAGCTGCAGGCAATGAGCAGACCTTGATTCGGGGCGCCGATGTCGGCGCGCACGGCCGGTTGGACGCTGTCATAGCTCCCGGCATCGACGCCGAGCGGTACGACCGACGCCGGGATCGGCCAGCCCGCGTGATTGATCGCCTTGAGCTCGCGCTCGTTGGTGACGACGAGTCCAGCGGTGGCCATCTTGAGCGCGAGCTTGCCGCCGCGCTGTAGCTCGAAGCGATCGAACGACGGGACACGCCGCAGAATGGCGCCGCGCTCGGCGAGGCGCATCGCCGAGCTGACGATCAATTGGTCGCGCTCCGTCGTGACCACGACGACTTCCATGAAGCGCTCGTTGAGCACTTTGCGCAGGTTCCACACGCCGCCGGCCGCTGACGCGGCGCTATCGATCGCGACCGTTTCGAGACCGGCCTGCTGGGCCAGCGTGCAGAGACGGGCGTCCACGCAGCAGGCGACGACGATCTGGTGGCCGCGCGCGGCGAGGCCCGTGGCCGCCGCGAGCATGGCGCGCGCGCATCCCGACCACTGCTTGTCGCCGAGATAGAACAGGACGCGCATGTCAGACGCTTGCCGGAACGCGTTCGTCGTGGAACTGCAACGAGTGCAACCGGTAGTACGCACCGCGTTCGGCGAGGAGCTCGGCGTGCGTGCCACGCTCCACGATTCGCCCGCGCTCGAGCACGAGTATGAGATCCGCGTGGACGACCGTCGAGAGACGATGCGCGATGACGAACACGGTGCGACCGGCGAGCAATCGATCGACCGCCTCCTGCACCAGCCGCTCCGACTCGGTGTCGAGCGCCGACGTGGCTTCATCGAGAATCAAGATCGGTGGATCGATCAGAAGTGCGCGGGCGATCGCCAAGCGTTGCCGTTGTCCGCCGGACAATCGTGTGCCGCGCTCGCCCAAGACCGTATCGTAGCCGTGCGGCAGCGCGACGATGAAGTCGTGCGCGTTCGCGGCGCGAGCCGCGTGCTCGATCTGCTCCTGCGTGTACTTGCCGTCGGCGCCGTACGCGATGTTGTTACGCACGGTGTCGTTGAACAACACCGTGTCCTGGCTCACGATACCGGTGAGCGCCCTGAGCGACGAGAGCGTGATGTCGCGACTGTCGACGCCGTCGACCGAGATCGAGCCCGCGGCGGATTCGTAGAGTCGCGGAATCAGGTCCACGAGCGTGCTCTTTCCCGACCCGCTCGGACCCACGAGCGCAACGACCGACCCTTTCGGCGCGGTGAAGCTGATGTCCTGGAGCACAGGCTCGGTCTCATAGGCAAACGTGACGTCGTCGAACACGATCGCACGCTCGAAGCTGCCAACGACTTTGCTTCCACGATCGGTCTGCTCTTCGGTCGGCTCGTCGAGTACGTCGAACAAGCGTTCGGCGGCGGCGAACGCCTGCTGCGCTGTCGTCGGCGTCTGAGAGATCTGTTTTAGCGGCGGCAGCAGGCGCATGACCAACGTCATGAACACGATCAACGACGCGGCATCGAGGCGGCCGCCGCCGATCACTTCGCTCGCGCCGATCCAGAGAATCAGCATGGCGATCGCCATGCCGATGATCTCCGTCAGCGGCTGCGACAGCGCGGCGACGCGATTGATCTTGACCATGCCCTGCGAGTAACGATGGCTGGCCTCGGAGAAGCGGCGGTCCTCGTATGGCTCGCCGCGGAACGACTTCACCAATCGGATGCCCGACACGACCTCTTGAAGGATCGACGTCATCTCGCCGTAATCGTTTCGGAGCCGGCGATGGCCGCGACGCAGCTTCCGCAGAATCGGGAGCAGCGTGATGGTGAGCAGCGGCGCGACGATGAGCGACATGCCCGCCAGCTTGGGCGACATCTTCACCAGGAACACCACCGTCACCACGATCTGCGCCAGGTTCTGCACCGTGCGCGTGACGAGCTCCGTGATGAGCGCTTTCGTCTGATCCGTATCGGACACGATCTTCGCGATGATCTGACCGACCTTGGTGCGGTGGAAGTAGCCAAGCGGCAAGCGCTCCATGTGCGTGAACACCGAATCGCGCATGTCGCGCGTCACGTACTCCTGCAACGACGCGCCGAGCTGCCCCGCCATCCAGACGAACACGTTCTTGACGACGACCACCGCGCCAATGGCGATGATGATCGTGCCAAGCGCCTCGAGTGGCCCACGGCCTGTGAGAAACTGGCCGACGATCTTGTGCTGCATGTTGCCGATGAACCCCAGCTGCGCCGGGATCGGTGACGGCTTGCCGAACAGCTCGTTCAAGAACGGGATGAGCAGCGTGAACGAGAAAACGTCGAGCCCCGCGGCGATGACGTTGCTCACGATGTTGCCCGCCATGCGCCACCAATGCGGGCGCAGGAACCGGAGCAGTCGGCGGTACATGGTCAGCGGCGCGGCGTGAGGAGCGACACGGGAAGAATGCATTCCTCCGGCGTCACGCCGCCGTGGAGGAACGAGCCACGATACCGGCTCTGATATTCGCGGAGCTTCGTCGGATAGACGAAAAAGGAATCGCCGGTCGCCAGCAGCGTGTTGGCGCCCATGCCGCGTCGCGGAAGCTTGAGCGAATCCTCATTGGTGAACAGCATGCCCTGCTCCGGATTCTCGGCGCGAAGGTCTTCGCCGAATTTGTAGCGCAGATTCTGCGTCGCGTCGCGCTTGGCGAACACCGTGGCCGGCGTGCGGCAATGAATCGAGCCGTGGTCGCTCGTGATTAAGACCTTCACGTTGCGCCGCGCCGCTTCCTTGAGCACAGAGAACAGCGCCGAGCGGCGGAACCACTGCAGCGTGAGTTGACGCAGCGCGATCTCGTCGCGCGCGACCTCGTAGAGAATCGCCGACTCGGAGCGGCCGTGCGTCAGCAGGTCCACAAAGTTGAAGACGAAGGCCGAAATGCCCTCGGGGGTGATGACGCGCGGCAGCCGCCGCTCGATGTCGTCGCCCTCGGCGGCAGTCGAGACCTTCTCGTATCGAACCGGGACTTTGATCTTGAGCTCGGCGAGCTGCGCCTCGAGCAGATCGCGCTCGTGCGCGTTGAGCGTCTCGTCCTCGCGCTCGCCCCACCAATCGGGGAATCGGGCGGCGATCTCACCCGGGAACAGGCCGCTGAACAGCGCGTTGCGCGAATACGGCGTCGCCGTCGGAAGAATGCTGAAGTAGTGCGTGGTCTCGATGTCGAACAACGGAGCGATGATGGATTCGAGCGCGCGCCACTGATCGAGACGCAGACAGTCGATCACGATGAATACCGCCGCCTTGTCGTTCTTGAGAATCGGCAGCAGGAATTCGGGAACGATGTCGATCGACAACGGCGGTCGGTCGCCCTCGAGATTCTTGAGCCAGCCTGGATAGGCCGTCTTCATGAAGAACGCGAACTCACGACGAAGATCGGGATATAGCCCTTGCAGCGACTCGTGGAGCCCCATCTCGTTCGACGCGACGAGGTCCAAGTCCCACTGCGTGAGCTCGCCGAACCGCTCGATCCAATTTCGCCAGCTCAGTCCTCGAATCGGCTCGGTTTGAAGGTCGCGAAAGCGCTCGACAAACCTGCGGGCAATGGCCTGCTGTCGGATGCGCGGCCCCTCGAGCAGGCGGGTGACCGCGGCATAGACCTGTCGCGGTGTCACCGGCTTGACCAAGTAGCCTTCGAGGGCCGCTCCGAGCGCCTCCGTCATGGTCGCGTCCTCTTCGCTCTTCGTGACCATGACAATGGACAGGTTCGGATCGGCGTCCCGAAGCTCGCGGAGCGCATCCATGCCGCGCTTTCCGGGCATCTGCTCGTCGAGCAGGACCAGGTTGAACGGACGGCGGCGCACCATCTCGACAGCGTCGTCGGCGTTGGTCACCGATTCGACCTCGAACCCTTTGTCCCGCAAGAACATGCGATGAGGCTCGAGCAGTTCCGCCTCGTCGTCGACCCAGAGGACGGATTTCGTCGGTTGCGGCATGCGCAAAATATACAGCCAGCAGCGATCTCCGGCGTCGCGACGTGTCCCGCTTCCCGCCCCTCACGCGGCGCGACAGATTGGGGCGTGCTCATTCCACGCCCGCCCTACGGACTCGCCCCCACCCCATTTCGCTTCGCGGCCCTCGCCGCACTGGCGGGTCGCGCACCACTCGGCGGACGACGCGAGGTCGCCTTGGCGACGTATCTCGCGGCTCGACTGGTCGACGACGTGCTGGACCAGAATGGGCTCACCCCCTCGGTTCGCGCCGAACGGGCTGGGAGCGCCCGGAACTGGCTATCGACCGTTGCTCTTCCGGCCGCCATACGTCAGCCATTGGTACGGCTCGTCGATGCATCGGCGGGGGGCGCCGCAGGGGCTAGCCAAGCCCTCCGCGCTGTGATTGCAGTCACCGCAGAGTTCCTCGATCGGGCAGCACGTTTGGAGCTCGAACAACTCGCAGAAACCCTTGAGGCGCAAGCGCTTGTGAAATAACGCGTGGCGCCTTGCTCCAGCTCGCAACAGGGGCGTATTATGGCCAATGTCCCGTAGCGCCGATATCTCGCCTCTGTCCGTGCTCTTGTCGCGGGTGGACGCGGTCGCCGATGGCACCGCATCCCGCGACACGATTCCGTGCGGCTTCCCGAGCCTGGACAAGCTGCTCGGCGGTGGATTCCGCCGAGGCGACCTCGTCGTTCTTGGTGGCGACGTGGGCAGCGGGAAGTCGGCGCTCGCGCTGGCCTTCTCGATTCGCGCTTCGCTCAGCCGCCGACGCGTGGCGTTTCTCACGGCCGAAATGACGATTGACCGCGTGCTTGAGCGAATCATTGCGATCGAGGCCCGCACGCGGATCGACGATTTGAGACAAGGCACTCTGGACGATCAGACGCGAGCGAGCGCGGGAGTCATTGCCCTGCGGCTGCGAGAGAGTCTGCCAATTCTGGAGTGCGTGCCGGCGTGCGGATCTGCGCAACTCGCGACGCTGCTCGACGAGCTTCCGGAGCTCGACCTCGTCGTCGTCGATTCCATTGCCGGACTCGCTCAAGGAAGCGGGCCGCTGGACGAAGAGCACGCCGCCATGATTCGCGAGCTCAAGGCGCTCGCGTTGGCTCGCGACGTTGTGGTGTTGGCCACGGCGCCGTTGCCCAAGCTCGCCGCGCGGCCCGATCTTCGTCCGACGCTCGATGACTTCGGCGCGCTCGGATCGATCAAGCAACACGCCGACGTCGTCCTCACGGTGTTCCGGCAAGACATGTACGAGCCGTCGCGCGACATCGCCGGTGCGACCGAGTTGCACGTGCTCAAGAATCGGAATGGCCCATCCGGCTACGTCGACCTGTACTTCTACGCTCAGTGGATGCGCTTCGAAGACATGCTGGATCCCGACCGGTAGGCGCTACGACCATGCGAATCGCGCGCGCATTCCTTCTCACCAGTCTGCTGGCGGTCAACGCCTGCGCGATCGGCATTTCCGCGAGCGGCGGCAACATCACGCGCCTCGAGAAGGCGAGCGCATCGCGGCCGGAATCAGAGGCGACGCAGCGATCGCTCGGCATCGCGTATTTCCAAGCGAATCGGTACACCGATGCACGCACGGCACTCGACCGGGCGTCGTCGATGGACCCGCGCGACGGTGTCGTCGCGTTGTATCGTGGACTCACCGCCGAAGCGCAGAATGACGTGCCCGCCGCCCGGTCGGCGTACGAGTCGTACCTTGTCTACGGAAAAACGCGCGACGTAAAGACCCAAATCGCCGAGCGTCTCGTGCTGCTTGCGCGCAAAGAGAACGAGCTTGCTGCAAAACAGGCCATCGCCCGCGAGCAGCAGTTGGCGTCGGTCCCCGGCTCTCCGCGCACGGTGGCTGTGCTTCCGTTCAAGTTCACCGGCCCGGATACATCGCTCGCGCCGCTCGAGCGTGGCTTCGCCGAGCTCGTGGCCACTGACCTGAGCCGGTCGTCGCAGCTCACAGTCGTGGAGCGCACGCGGCTTCAGGCGCTGCTCGACGAAATTCAGCTGCAGCGAACGATGGGCGTCGACGCCGGAACCGGAGTTCGCGCCGGCAGGATTCTGCAGGCCGGTCGACTCGTTGGTGGAACGATCTCACAGCTCGACAGCAATCAACTTCGCGCCGATGCGTTCGTCACCAACGTGCGGACGACGGCCACCGAAGGCCGAGGCGCCAACGATCAGCAGGCGCTGGACCAACTATTCACGCTCGAGAAGAACATCGTCCTCCGATTGTTCGCCAACATGGGCGTCGTCCTAACGACCGCCGAGCGAAACGCGATCGAGCAGCGCCCCACGCGGTCGCTGGCCGCGTTCCTCGCATACAGCCGCGGTCTCGAGTCCGAGGACGAGGGGCGATTCGACGCCGCGAGTCGTTTCTTCGACGACGCGGTGCGGCTCGATCCAACGTTCGGAGCGGCACAACAACACAGCCAGGACGCGAAGAGCGCGGCGGCGGGAGCTCGGGTGACCGTCAAGTCGGTGCAATCGCGCCTGCGTGGAACTCGCGAAGGTGCGTCGGTCGCCTCGGCAACTTCTTTCGGCGGCGACGGACCGAGCGCCGGCGAAGCGTTCGCGATTGCTGATGGCGTGAATCCGTCGCCCGCAGCCGGTGCCACGAGCGGAACCGGCGCGACGCCGACGCAGCCGCAGAAGGATCCGTCGTCGGGAACCGGCGGCGACAACGTATCGACCAAGACAGTGACGGTCACCATCGTGATCCACCACCCGTGACCGCTCGAGGGTCATTGGGAGGCATGCGCTCGTGGGTCGTAACGCTCTGTGTTGCCGTCGCACCGCCACTCGGCGCCCAGTCATCCGGCGAGATCACGGCGCGCATCGCCCCGCAGTTTCATTCGTACTCGCTTGGCGGACCCACCAACACGACCATTCGAGAATTCTCAGCACCGCTGTTCGTCGCCGTTCCGATCACGCAGCAGTTGACGTTTGACCTGGGCACGGCGTACGCGCGCGCGCACGTCGAGGAGACGACCGACGGCCAGAAGTCGACGAGCGACATCAGCGGGCTGACCGACACGCAGATTCGCGCGAACTACGTGATCGGAAACGACTTCATCGTGCTCACCGCCGGTGTCAATCTTCCTACGGGCCAATCGCACGTGACGACGGACCAACTGCCCGCGGCGAGTTTGATCGGCAGCGACTTTCTGGCGTTTCCAATCTCCAACATGGGGACGGGCTTCGGGGAGACCGGCGGCGTTGTCATTGCGAAACCGCTGGCCGATTGGAACGTCGGCGCCGGATTCAGCATGCGTCGCACCCAGCATTACGACCCGTTCGACATCGACGGAACCTCGCTCCGCTATCAGCCAGGGAACGAGTATCGTTTCCGCGTCGGCGCCGATCGCGCCGTCGGCACCGGACGCGTGACGGTCGGGTTTACCTACTCGACGTTCGGAAACGACGAGCTCGCCGGGTCGATCTACAACACTGGCAATCGCTACATCACCCAAGCCTCGTTCAACAACGACGTCGGACCGGGCGCGCTCGGCATCGCGGCGTGGAATCTCTTTCGGACCGCCGGCACGTTGGCAGATAGTTCGTTTCTCGGTCACGAGGACATCTCGAACGCGGCGGTGTCGTACGGCGTCACCGTCGGCTCGACGTTGATCGAACCCAACGTCGAGGCGCGCGTGTGGGTTCAGGAGGGCGCGCCGACGAGTGTGCTCACGACGTTCGGCGTTCGATCTCGGCTCGAGGTTGCCGGGCTCACGGCGTCGCCCGGCGTCGGTTTTTCGGTCGGACGTGCGGCTGCCCACCAGTCGAACGGCGCGCATACGACGGCGACGCTGACGGGTCTTCAAGCGACGCTGGCGATTCGCGTCCGATAGGATCGGCGGCCGATGGCCACTCCGCGCGCTATATTCTAGACTGAACCTTTGCCCCGATTTGGTCTATGGCAGGCCACAGTAAATGGAAGCAGATCAAGCACTACAAGGCAGCGACCGACGCCAAGCGCGGCGCGCTGTTCACGAAGCTCATCCGCGAGATCACGATGGCCGCGAAGATCCGCGGCGGCGATCCGTCGGGTAATCCGCGCTTGCGTCTCGCGATCGACACGGCTCGCTCGGCATCGATGCCGAAGGAGAACATCGAGCGGGCGATCAAGAAGGGCACCGGTGAGCTCGAGGGCGTCGAGTACCACGAAGTGACGTACGAGGGCTACGGCCCGGGCGGCGTCGCGCTCCTGATCGAGGCCGTAACGGACAATCCTACCAGGACCGTCGCCGAGATCCGGAGCAAGATGACGCGACTGGGCGGCAACCTCGGCACGCCCAACTCCGTGGCGTGGATGTTCGAGAAGAAGGGTCAGATCTCGGTCCCGGCGTCGAGCATCGAGGAGGAGGCGCTCATGGAAGCGGCCCTCGACGCAGGCGCCGAAGACGTCGTGCGTGAGGACGATCTTTTCACCGTGTCGACCAGTCCGGCGGACTTCCACATGGTGCAGGAGTCACTCAAGGCGAAGGGCGTTCAGATCGCCGAAGCCGAGTTGGCGATGCTCCCCAAGAACACGGTGAAGGTCGAGGGCAAGGAAGCCGAGTCGTTGTTCAAGCTTCTCGAAACGGTCGAAGATCTAGACGACGTGCAAAAGGTGTGGGCCAACTTCGATGTCGACGTTGAGGCCTACAGGGTGGAGGGTTGAGGGTGGAGGGTAGAGGGAAGGTTGGTGGCGCGCGTTGCGCGCCACTTGTGTATCCACCGTACCGGCCACGGAACCAATCGATGCAGTTAAGCGCCGTAGGCGCCATCCTTCCCTCTACCCTCAACCCTCAACCCTCAACCCTGTCTTGATCGTCCTCGGCATCGACCCCGGCACGGCGAGCACCGGCTACGGTGTCGTAAAGGGAGACGGGCTCGGGCTCGTCTCCCTTGTCGAATGCGGAGTGATCCACACGCGGGCGCGTGACCCGCTTCCGGCGCGGCTGCAGGAAATCTTCGATGGCGTCTCGGAGCTCATCGCGCGCCACCGACCGGACGCGCTGTCGGTCGAAGACGTCTTCTACGCCAAGAACGTGCGCACGACAGTCGTGCTGGGACACGCCCGCGGCGTCGTGCTGCTGGCCGGCCAACAGGCAGGCCTCGACATTCACGAGATTCCGCCGGCCGAGATCAAGAAAGCGGTCGTCGGCACCGGCGCTGCAACGAAGGAACAAGTTCAGTTCATGCTCACCCGCTTGCTGCGGCTCAAATCGGTGCCCCACCCGTCGGATGCCGCCGATGGCATCGCGGCCGCATTGGCGTTTCTCATGAGCGCCAAGGTTCCCACGATGGCGACCGCGCGCGCGCGCGGACGCGCATGATCTCGCAAGTGAGCGGCACACTCCTGAGCAAGGAGCTCGACCGAGTCGACATCATGACGGCCGGCGGCGTGGCGTACGAGCTATCAATACCGCTCGGCGTCTACGAGTCACTGCCGGCCGTGGGTGCCGCCGTCGTCCTCCACACGTATCTCGTGGTGAAGGAGGACGCCTGGCAGCTGTTCGGATTCTCGAGCGCGTTCGAGCGACGCGTGTTTCAGCGTGTGTTGAATGCCAAGGGCGTTGGTCCGGCGCTCGCGTTGGGCTTGTTGTCGACGCTGACCGCCGATCGCCTCATTCGCGCGCTCCGCGAAAAAGACATCGCGACACTGCAGAGTGTGCCTCGTGTCGGACGCAAGAAGGCCGAACAGCTCATTCTGGACCTCGCCGACAAGCTCGATGATCTCCAAGTTTCTCCGTCGCCCGGCGGGCCGAGACCCGAAGGAGCGGGAGTGGAGGACGCGATCCGCGCGCTCGTGTCGCTGGGTTATTCGACGGTCGACGCCGAGCGTGCCGTGCGCTCGGCGATCGACGAGGGGCGTCACACTGCCGGAGCGGCGGAGCTCATTCGCAGCGCACTTAGCAAGATACGAGGATAAATCGAGTGCTCGCAGCCAGACGAACCGCGACGTTCACCGAATCCGTCATCCGAGAGATGACCCGCATCGCCACGCTGCATCAGGCGGTCAACCTCGCTCAGGGCTTTCCGGACTTTCCGATGCCCGAGCCCATGAAGGAGGCCGCCTGCGCGGCGATCCGGGGCGACATCAACCAGTACGCCGTGACGTGGGGAGCGCCCGTACTGCGCCGCGCGATCGCCGAGAAATACCGCCGATGGTACAACATGGAGGTCGACCCCGATCGCGACGTGACGGTCACGTGCGGCGCAACCGAAGCGATGGCGTCCGTGTTCCTCGCGTTGATGGATGCCGGCGACGAAGTCATCATTCCCGAGCCCTTCTACGAGAACTACGGTCCCGACGCGATCCTCGCGGGCGCGAACCCCGTGTTCGTTCCTTTCGAGCAACCGAACTGGACGCTCGACGCCGACCGGCTTCGCAAGGCGTTCAACTCGCGGACCAAGGCGATCATCGTCAACACGCCGCACAATCCCACCGGCCGCGTCCTCACGCGCGACGAGATGTCGCTCATCGCCGAGTTGTGTATCGAGCACGATGCGTGGGCGATCACCGACGGGCCGTACGAGCACATGGTGTACTCCGGGCATCACCACGAGATCGCGACGTGGCCTGGCATGCGCGAGCGCACCATCACGATTTCCTCATTGTCCAAGACGTGGAGCGCCACCGGCTGGCGCATCGGGTGGATCATCGCGCCGCCGGCGCAAACGGGTCCGATCCGCAAAGTGCACGACTTCTTGACCGTGGGCGCACCCGCGCCACTCCAGACTGCCGCGGCGGTCGGCTTCGCCTTCGACGCCGAGTACTACAATCACTTCTGCGCGGACTACCGTGCGCGGCGCGAGTTCCTCTGCGGTGTGCTGCGCGAGGCGGGATTCCAATTCGCCGTGCCAGAGGGTGCGTATTACATCTTTGCAGACTTCTCGGGCATCAGCGATCTCGACGACGTGACGTTCGCCAAATGGATGACGCAGGAGATCGGTGTCGCGACCGTGCCCGGATCGAGCTTCTTCTCGAACAAGGAAGACGGACGCTCGTTCGTGCGGTTCGCATTCTGTAAGAAGCAGGAGACGCTCGACCACGCGGCCGAGCGGTTGTCGCACCTTCGCGCGGCGGTCTAGAAGCTGAGCGCGTCGATTGCGCTGCTGAATTCATCGTCTCGCAGGCATAGCGGAATTTTCGGTCACACGCGAATTGCTGGGGCGGACCCAGCGTGCTCGAGCCCGCGCCAATGACTCACACCACAGTCACTGTCGACGACACGTATCCCGCTTCAGACCGGCTGCCGCGCCAACTGGGTGTGGCCAGCATGAGCGCCCTGCTCGTCGGCATCACGATCGGCAGCGGAATTTTTCGCGTTCCCAGCACTGTGGCGGCCGAGTTGGGCTCGGTCGGCGGGGCGGCGGTCGTGTGGATCGTTGGCGCCGCCATCACGCTGGCGGGAGCAGTGCCGCTCGTTGCGCTGACCGCGGCACTGCCGCGTGCCGGCGGCGCTTACGTGTCCCTACGAGAAGCGTACGGCCCGCTCGTCGCGTTTCTCTTCGGATGGGTCAAGCTGATCGTGACCGGGCCCGCGGCGCTCGCGGCGATCGCGCTGATCTTCGCCGAATACGCTCGCGCGTTCACGCCGCTGACCGACCGTCAAGTCCAGCTCGTGGCCGGCGCGCTTCTCGTTGTGCTCACGGCGGCAAACATTCGGTCGGTGAACTGGAGCGCGGCGCTGCAGAACGTGTCTACCGTGGCAAAGGTGATCGTGCTGGCCGCGTTGTCGCTGCTGATCTTCGTGCTCGGCGATCCGTCGCGCGGCGCACTGGCGCAGCACGTCGACTGGAGCAGAATCACGCTTCACGGCTTCTGGACCACGCTGATCGTCGTGCTGTGGACGTACACCGGGTGGGTCGACATCACGTATGTCGCGGGCGAGGTGCGCGATCCAAGTCGCACGTACCCGCGCGCGCTTTTGAGCGGCATGGCCCTGATCGTCTTCGTGTATCTGCTCGTGAACGCGGCGTACCTGTACGTGCTTCCGATTCCGGCGATGGCGAAGTCGACGCTGGTCGCGGCGGCCGCGGCCGAAGGAGTCCTCGGTTCGCGCGGCGCGTCTCTCGTCGCCGCGCTGGTCATGGTATCGACGTTCGGATCGCTCAACGGATCAATCCTCACGAGCCCGCGCGTCTTTTTCGCCATGGCCGACGATGGATTGTTCTTCCGCTCGGTCGCGTCCGTGCATCCGCGCTATCGCACGCCACAGGTCGCCCTCGTCGTCTACTTGGTCCTCGGTCTCGCCGGCGTGGCGACGCGGACCTTCGAGCAGCTCGCGGAGCTATTCGTCCTGGGCGCGTGGCCGTTCTACGCGCTGGCCGTCGGCGCCGTATTCGTCGTGCCGCGGCGACGACCCGAGCTTGCGGCGCTCTGTCGCACGTGGGGGCATCCGTTCCTTCCTGGGGCATTCCTCCTCGTTTCCGCGGTGATGCTCGCGAACGCGGTGGTGCAGCGCCCGCTCGAGATGGCGATCAGCGTCGGCATCATCGCGCTGGGAGTCCCGGTCTACTACTTCTGGCGAGGGACGTACACCGGCGGCGTGGTCCCTCAACCCGCTGCGCCAGTCGAACAATGATCCATTTCGTCGTGACCGAACGCGGGAGCTTCTCGATGCGATATTACCTCGCCGAGGAAGGCGAGGCGCTCGGTAAGCGAATGCGGGTCGTGCTCTACGAGGAATTGGCGTCGCTTCGCCAGTTACCGCTCGGCACTTGGGTTTTCACCGAGTTCGATCAGCTCGACGAGCCGCAACGGAACTTGGCGATCCATGTGTGGGATCGCCTCGGCACCGCCCCGGCCGGCGTTCGGTTGATGAACGATGCGCGACGAGTACGGTCGCGCGTCGATGTGCTCCGCGCCGCGCACGACGCGGGCGTGAACGAATTCCGCGCGTGGCCGGCCACGGACGTGCTGTTGAGGCCAAGTGCTCGGGCGCGAGTCAACGATGGCACGACGATTTCCGCTGGCGCCTTACGGTATCCAGTCTTCGTGCGGTTCACGAACCGACACGTCGGGAACCTGACGCCGCTGCTCGACTCACCGCGAAGCCTAGAGTCGGCGCTCTCGTCGCTGATGGCCTCGCGAATGCGGCTCGACGAGCTTCTCGTGGTGGAGTTCTGCGACACGCGCGACGAGCACGGCATCTTCCGCAAGTACTCGGCGTACATGATCGGCGACCGGATCGTGCCGCGTTACCTGGAGTGCAGCCGTGACTGGATGGTGAAGTGGGACGCGCGGATCTTCGATCGCGTTCGTGCCGACGAGGAAGCGCGCTACCTCGAGACGAACCCGCACGAGTCGTGGATCCGCGATGTCTTTCGTCTGGCCCGCATCGACTACGGTCGCATCGACTACGGAGTCCGCGCGGGCAAGCCTCAGCTGTGGGAGATCAACACGAATCCCACGATCGGTCGAGGTCCCGGGCCGAAGGGCGGACAGCCGGCGGAGGTCGTCGCGTACAAGGCCATGCTCGCACCGGCGTTCGATGCATTTTTCAGAAACTTTCAAGAAGCCTGGGAAGCGATCGACGTCGCGCCGCAGTGTTATGAGAGTGTCGAGCTACGGGCGCCGAGCGCACTCCTGCGCGACATCGAGCGCGCGGCGAGACAGCGGCGCAGAGCGGACCGACTCGGCTCACTCGTTCACCTCGTGGCCAAACAGGAATGGGTTCGCCCGATAACGCGGGCGGCGAAGCGAGCACTCGCGTCGGTCGCCGGCGCTCGCTTGCGGAACGGTATCTAGACGACGGTTTGCCCGCCGGGCACAGGTGGTCGCGATACGTCCGTCACGCTAGTTTTCGGCATATATTCGGGTATATATTGGAGAGGCGTTCGCGCGTTGGCCTTCGATCACCCCGCCTGGTAGTGTCTAGCGATGTCCCGAGCCGAGATCACGACGCCCGAGGTCCTCGACGACGAGTCCGTCGTCGAGTTGTCCCTTCGCCCGCAGCGGCTGGCCGAATTCATCGGACAGCACAAGGTGAAGGAAAGCCTTCGCATCTACATCGACGCGGCGCTCGCGCGTCGAGAGCCGCTCGACCACACGCTCTTTTTCGGACCGCCGGGCCTCGGCAAGACGACGCTCGCTGAACTGATCGCGCGTGAGCTCGGCGTCAACATTCGCACGAGCTCGGGACCGGCGCTCGAGAAGCCGGGCGATCTCGTGGCCACGCTGACCAATCTCCGTTCCGGCGACATTCTCTTCATCGACGAGATCCATCGGCTCAAGCCGATCATCGAAGAGTTCCTCTATCCGGCGATGGAGGACTACAAGATCGACATTCGCCTGTCCGACGGGCCAAAGGCGCAGACGATCAGCATGCCGATCGAGCCGTTCACACTGATCGGCGCCACGACACGGTTGGGAATGCTCACGCCGCCGATGCGCGCCCGCTTCGGCATCGAGCAGCGTCTCAATTTCTATCCCGCCGAGGATCTCGAGCTGATCGTGCGACGCACGGCTGATGTGATGAAAGTCGAGATCGACGGCGACGGCGCACGCGAGATCGCGCGACGCTCGCGGGGAACGCCGCGCGTTGCCAACCGCCTGCTCCGGCGCGTGCGCGATTTCGCTCAGGTCAAAGCCAACGGCGTCATCACGAAGGCGGTCGCGATGCAGGCGCTTCAGCTGCTCGACGTCGACACGTTCGGTCTCGACGACATGGACTCGCGCATCATCAAGACGATCATCGACAAGTTCGACGGCGGTCCGGTCGGCCTGAACACGATCGGCGCGGCGATTGGTGAAGACGCGAACACGATCGAGGAAGTGTACGAGCCGTTCCTCGTCCAACACGGATTCCTGCAGCGGACACCGCGCGGGCGCGTCGCCACGCCGCAAGCGTATCGACACTTCGGATTCACGCCGCAGACGCCGGGCACGCAAGAGACACTGTTCTAGACCGATCGCGGGTGGAGGTCCGGCATGTCGTCTGTCGCTCTGTTCTTCACCCTCGCGTGCGTCGTCGCCGGTTGCGGCACGTCCACCGACTCCGCGACGCCGAATCCGGCGAAGGGCGGCTCGACGCCGCCGCCCGTCACCGCCGATGGCCACGATTGGACGCGGTTCAACGTCGACGAGGGACGCTCCGGCGTCTTCGACGCGCCAACCGGAATCAGCGCCGACGCGCTCTCCACGATGAAGCGCCAGCAAGTCGCGCTCGACGGCACAGTCGACGCATCACCGATCTATCTGCACAACGTGAATGTGGGCGGCGCCGCGCACGACGTCTTCTTCGTGACGACCAGCTATGGGAAGACGGTCGCGATCGACGCCAATGACGGCTCCATTCTCTGGCGCTTCACGCCGACGAACTACGCGCAGTGGGCAGGTTCGTCGCGCATCACCAACGCCACGCCGGTTGCCGATCCCGACCGGAGCGCCATCTACGCGGCGTCGCCAGACGGTCGCATCCAGAAGCTCGCCGTGGCCGACGGCCACTCGATATGGAGCACGGCGATCACGACCTTGCCAAGCCGGGAGAAGATCGCGTCGGCCCTCAACTTTTCGCGCGGACATGTGCTCGCGGTCACCGGTGGCTACATCGGCGACGCTCCGCCGTATCAAGGCCATGTCGCGGTCCTCGATGCGTCGACCGGACAATTGCTCCACGTGTGGAACTCTCTGTGCAGCGACCGCACCGGACTGCTCGACCCATCGTCGTGCGGCGAGAGCGACTCGGCGATCTGGGGGCGGGCCGGCGCCGTCGTGGATTCGGCGACTGGAAACATTTTCGTCGCCACTGGGAACGCGCTCTGGGACGGCCGCACGAACTGGGGCGACGCGGTGAT
>DASVYG010000155.1:0-2009 GCA_036392315.1 Gemmatimonadaceae bacterium | reverse complement strand
TTGTGGCCGCGCGGCGCGACGAGCGGTTTCACCGGGCGCTGCGCGATCGTCGCGAGCTCGGCGTGGGCGTACGTAAGCGCAAAGGCGTTCACCGCGCTCGCCGGCGTTCGCGGAAACCGCGTGCAGGTGTTCGCCTCCTGCGCCACCGCGTTGCTCTGGCTCACGTCGGGTCTATAACGGGCTGCTGAAGAACACCCTGAACCGCAGAGCCGCAGAGATCCGCAGAGAAACCGGGGCCGGAAATAGAAGTAAAGTCCTTCACGAGGAAGTTTGTTCCGCGTTCCTCTCATTTTTCTCTGCGTCTCTGCGGTTTTGTTTTCTTTTGTTCTTTTCTTCCTTTCTTCTTTTTCAGCAACCTGCTCGCACCGCCCTCGGCCGGTCGGCCCGGTGTGCCCTCGGGCCAGCGATCGGTTATGTTGGTCCGTGCGAACTCCCAAAGTCAGCGTGTGCGTGCCGACTTACAACGGCGCGTTATACCTGTCGCAAACCCTCGAGAGCATCGCGGCGCAGACCTTCGAGGATTTCGAGGTCCTGATCGTCGACGACGGCTCGACCGATGCGACGATCGCCATCGCCGAGTCGTACGCGGCGCACGATTCCCGGGCGCGCGTCGTCCGGAACAGCGAGCGCGCCGGATCGAGCGCGCGCAACGCCAACCAATGCCTTCGTCACGCGCGCGGCGAGTGGATCAAATTTCTTTTCCAGGATGACTTGATGGCCCCTACTTGCCTCGCGCGCATGCTCGAGGCAGGTCAGCGCGGCCCGTTCGTTGTGACTTGGCACGACTATCTGTTCGCGCCCGACGTCGACGAACCGACTCGCCGCTATTACGAGACGCTGCCATCGCTCGCCACCGCGCTGCCCACGACCTACGCCGGCGTCGATGAGTTCTGCGACGCGGTGCTCGACCACTGGTGCGCCAACTTCATTGGGCCGACGAGCAGCAGCTTCCTCCATCGCGAGTGCTTCACCCGCCATGGAGAATTCAGCTCGGAGATCCGCACCTTTCCCGACCTCGAGTACTGGATACGGGTCGGGAATCAAGAAGGATTGGCGATCGTTCAGGAACGGCTCGTCACATTCCGCGTCCACAATACGTCGATCAGCGGGGACATTCGGAAGCAGCAGGCGCGCGGCGACGTTCTTTCGGTCGAGCCGATACTGCTGTTCCTCTACTTCGCTCGCTCCCCCGAGTACGCGAACATCCGCCGCCGCGCGTTGCTGCGTGATCCGCCGATCGATCCCGATCGAATGCTCAGAGACGCGGCATTCAATGCGCGCTGGTTCGCCGGCGAGGTCCGCTATCGAAACCGAAGCGATGCCGTGCTCCGCCAGTGGAACGCCTTCTGCGAGCGACACCCGGAAATGGTCGACGTCCTCCGCCAGGTCGATGCGACGATGTCGCCTTGGGGCAGGTTCAAGCAGTTCGTCAAGGCGCGCCTCTGAAGGCCACGTTGCGCCGCGTCGAGCGCGTTGTGGCGATAGGCCTGGAGTAGGGTTGCCACGGAATCCACGGAATCGACGGAACAGCCACGGAATGGCTCTGTGCACTCGACGGGCGCCGCCCGGACGAACTTTTTTTTGGCAAACCCCTCGCAGTCGGTCTAGCCGCTACGGCCATTGGCTACGGCAACCCAAGTCCAAATCTCTTGTAGTCTCCGTTTGTTGTCCGTTTAGTCCGTCCAATCCGTGTTCACAATCGTTACGGCTCGCGCGGCGCAACGAAGCAGAGCGCCGCGCGAAGCTCTCATGGACCGCCGCTCGGGCAAGCCATAACGGGCGCAAGAACGGATGGAACGAAGTGAACGGACAACAAACGGAAACTGCAAAGGACTATGATTGGACTTCGCTCAGGATGACGTGGCGCGGCGTTTAGACGTCAGCGGCGATGCGCGCGGCGCGGGCGGCGAGCCAGGGGGCGAGTGAGTATTTCGCCGTGTCGATGGAGATGTAGCCGCGATCGACCGTCATGTTGAACTTGTCGCGCCGATGCAGCGTGCTGGCGCGGT
>DASVYG010000154.1:0-6526 GCA_036392315.1 Gemmatimonadaceae bacterium | reverse complement strand
ACGCGCGCCTTCAAGAACGCGAGCACTTCCGTCTCATGTCGCCGCAGCGTCGGTCCATGCGGGCGGCGTTCCTGCCACACACGCTCCGGCAGCGGCGGCAGCACAGCGCCGTCGAGATACGCCGCGATCAGCGCCGGATGGATGTAATACTTGCGACACACCGCACGCGTGTTGCCCAGTCGCTCGGCGGTGCGGTCGATGGCGCGCAGCACGTTGCGCTCGGCGTCGCGCTTGGTCGCCGCGAGTCCCATCTCGCGCAACGCTTCGGCGGCGATCATCGTGCCCGTCCACGTGCGAAAATCCTTCGCCGTGACCTCGTTGCCGGTGATCTCTCTGATGTAGGTGTTGACGTCGTCCGCGTACACGATTTGGCGACGTCCGCGTGCGTCGACGTACTGGAACAGCTCTCGTCCTGGGAGCTCGCGACACCGCTGGACGATGCGCGCGATGCGGCGATCCGTCACGGCGACGGTGTGCGCGACACCGCTCTTGCCGCGGAACTCGAAGCGGAGCGTCGCACCGTCGATCGACACGTGACGACGGCGGAGCGTCGTGAGGCCGAAGGAGTTGTTCAGCTTGGCCAGCTCGTGGCTGCCCACGCGAATCAACGTACGGTCGAGCAGCCAGACGATCGTCGCCATCACCTTCTTTCGCTGGAGACCGGGGAGCGCGATGTCGCGCTCGACGCGCTCGCGAATCTTCCACAGTACGTCGCTCAGCTTCACCATCCGCTCGAACTTCGCTTGATCGCGGTGCGCGCGAAAATGCGGATGGTAGCGGTATTGCTTTCGCCCACGCGCGTCGCGCGCCGTGACTTGGAGATGTCCTTCGGGGATGGGACAAATCCAGACGTCGCTCCACGCCGGCGGAATCACCAGCGAGCGAAATCGACGAATGCTCTCTCGCTCCCGGATGATCTGACCGTCAGGATCGACATACGAAAAGCCGCGGCCGACTCGACGCCGGCGAATGCCGGGCACCGAGTCCGTCACATACAGAAGCCCTGCCGCTTCCGCGGAGCCAACGAATTCTCGAGACGACCGCATCGCGTGAAGGACGGCGACTCCGAGCGCGGGGCAACCCGGATGGCCGAACAGTCCCCGAATCGACCCCGTTTCGTGGGGTCAACGGGTCGCTCGCTTCATGACGACATTCCGCTACTCCGCGCGAAGGGCTTCCGCTGGGTCGACGTGCGCGGCCCGCCTCGCGGGGATCCAGCTCGCAAGCGACGCGGTGCCCGCGAGCGCGAGCGTCACCGCGAGCAGTGTGAGCGGATCGCTCGTCGTAACGCCGTAGAGAAACGCTCTCAGGAACGGCGCGGCGAAAGCGTAGAGCACGAAGCCGGCGGCAACTCCGCTTGCGGTCAGCACAAGTCCGCGCATCGCCACCGTCCGTGCGAGGTCCCCGGGGTCGGCGCCAAGTGCGACGCGTACGCCGAACTCGCGTGTTCGCAACGCGACCATGTACGCCATCACGCCGTACAAGCCGATCGTTCCGAGCACCAGCGTGATCGCCGCGGCGGCGGTCATGAGCGCGAGTGTGAACGAGAGACGCGCCGTCGATGCGCGCACGACGTCACTCATTGTCTCGACGTTGAAGATCGGGACCGTCGGATCGAGATCGCGCGCGATACGCCGAACGGCAGACACCGTGGCCGTCGGCGACCCGGACGTCCGAACGACGAGTGCCATCGTCCGTTGCGCACCTGGCTCCGCCATCCTATCGATCGGCACGACTTGGGGCACGTAGAGCATCGCGGACGGCGCTGTAGACAGGTCATGGTCACGCACGTCGCCGACGACACCGACGATGGTGTATGACGGTCCCGACGGCGCCAACGCCAACCGTCGCCCCACCGCGGCCCGGCCGGTGGGATCGTTCCAGATGGTCGCCGCGGCGCGCTGACTGATGATGACGTCCCCATCGCGTTGCTCGCCGAGTCGTTGAAAACCGCGGCCGGCGAGGAGAGGAATCCTCATGGTCGAGAAGTATCCGTCGTCCACCGCGGACGTGGGCAGAGAAAGCGTTCTCCCTTCGCCCTCGACACGAAACGACTGCTGACGCAGTTCGCCGGCGCCAAGCGGCAGACGCGTCGTGAGACCAACGGCACGAACGTTCGGGAGCCCGGCCACCGCCCCGCTCAACCGGGCGTAGAAGGTCACAGACGACGAATCGCCATACCGGGCGAACGGCAGCTGCGTCCAGATCGTCATCACGTTCGTAGCGTCGAAGCCGGGACGCTCTTGATACAGCCGGTGAAACGTGCGCAGCAGCAGCGCCGATCCTGTGGAGACCACAAGTGCCACGGCGATCTGAAGCGCGGCGATCGTTGCGCGGAGACGCTGTCGGGTCTTTCCCGCGGTGTCGCCCCGTCCACCATCACGAAGATTGATCGACAGCGACGCGCGCCGGATGCGAAACGCGGGTACCGCGCCGCAGATGATCGCCCCCACGATCGACACCGCAACGACGAATGCCACCGCCGGCGGGCCGATTCGCAACTCCGCGAGACGAGGTACGTCGGCCGGGCCGAACGCCACCAGCGCGCGGACTGCTGCCCACGCCGCGAGAAGTGCGACTGCCCCCGCCGCGGCGGCGAGCACGAGCGACTCTCCGAGGAAATGCGTCACGATGCGCAAGCGGCTCGCGCCGAGTGCCTCGCGGACCGCGAGCTCGAGCTGCCGACCGTCGGCGCGGATCAACATGAGATTGGAGACGTTCGCCCACGCGACGAGCAAGACGAGGCCCGCCGCTACGGCGACCATCCAAAGCGTGTGCGCAATTCCGTTGGTGACCTCGTCGCGCAACGGAAGAACGACGGGCGTTGGTTTAGCCTGATCGAGCCACGCCGCGGTCGCCGTTCCAGATTCGAGCCGCGGGAACATCTCGACGACTCTTGGCAGTACAGCCGCGAGCTCACGCTGTGCGTCCTCGGGTGTCGCGCCCCGCGCGAGGCGGGCCACACTCGAGTAGGTGAAATCTCCCGCGACCAAAATGTTCGGATCGACCCGCGTGGGGAGCCACAGTCGCGTGTCGGCCGCGGGAAACGAAAAACGGTCCGGCATGACGCCGACGATCGTTCGTGGAACGCTGTTGACGTTCAGCTTTTTCCCGACGACGTCCCGCGCCGCGTGGAAGCGCGTTCGCCAGACGGGCTCACTGAGGATGACCACGTTCGGGTCGCGCACCCGGGTCTCGTCTTCAGTGAACCAGCGACCGAGAATCGGCCGGACCTGAAGAATTGGAATCACCGACGCGGTCACCCACGTCGCCGTGACGCGTTCGGGTGCGTCGCCGCCATCGCCCGTCCAGATGTTGGCGTTCCCCGTTCGATAGAAGCCGATGTCGTCGATGCGCCGCGCGAAGCGCTTGTACGTGAAATAGACGGCAAGCGGCTGTTCGATGCGTCGGAGCTCAGCGCCCCGCAGGCTGAGTCCGACGCTAACGAGACGATCCGGATGGCCGTACGCCAGCGGGGCGAGCAGCACGCCGTACACGATCGCGAATGTCGCCGCGACCGACCCGATACCGAGGACGAGTGTGACGATCGCCGCGGTGGTGAACACGGGCGTGCGCCGCAACGATCTCAAGGCGTGTCGGAGCGACGTCTGCATGAGTGCTCGACTAAGGCTTTCGGGCCGTCTTGGTCGTGATCACGTCAACGGCGGCGCTTCACTGCTTTCCTTACCGATTTCTTCGCTGATCTCTTTGCTGGTTTTCGTGCTGGCGTCCTAGCTGATTTCTTGGCCGCTCTTGTTCCGGCCCTTCTTGCCATTCGCTTTGTCTTCTTGGCCGACTTCTTTCCAGCTTTCTTCGCCACCTTCTTTGCCGCTTTCTTCTTTGGCGTCGCTTTCTTAGCCGAGCCGGCCTTCGACGTTGATTTGGGCTTGGCGCGCGACGGCGCCTTCGCCGCGGTCGTCGCGTTCGTCGCGGTCATGCCGCTGGACGACAAATCATGCAGCGCGAAGCCGGCGCCCTGCGGATCGCCGAGAATCGCGATCGTCCCGCCGGGAATGTCCATGCGCGGCCGCTGCACGAATGCACCGGCTTTCGTGGCGATGTCCACTGCCTTTCCCACGTCCTTCACGTGGATGTAGACGAGCCAGAACGGATGCATCGACGACATCTCCGGCGGACGATTGAACATCCCGCCGAACATCTTTCCCTTGCCCCACATGGCGTACGTGTTGCCGCCGCCCATGTCCATCTCGCCTTGCCGCTCCCATCCAAACAACTTCTCGTAGAACGTCCACGCGGCCTTCCAATCGGTCGTCATCAGCTCATGCCACGAGAAGCGACCGACGACCGGCGTGCCGTCCCACGCCTGCGACGGACCATTCGCTTTATAGATTCCGAATACGGCGCCTTGAGGATCCTGGAGCACGGCAAAGCGACCGGTGCCGGGAATGTCCGTCGGCCCGGCGATGATCTTGCCGCCGAGCGAGCCCGCGAGCTCCGCCGTCTTACCGACATCATTCGTCTCGACATAGGGCATCCAATTGGGCGGAACGCCCTGCGCCTGCATCTCGGGCCCGAGTCGGAAGATTCCGGCGAACGGCGCGCCGCCCGTCGTCCACATCGTGTAGTCGTTGTCGAACTTCTGCGTGCCCCAGCCCGTGAAGCGAGGATAGAATTTCTGCGCTGCGTCGGGATCGGGTGTGGTGAGCTCGTACCAGACGAATTGGCCGTGCATGGTCGCGATGGGTTGAAGGATTGAACGAAAAGACGCACCCTGAAAGAGAAACCCTTCAGGATAATCCGTCCAGTTGTACGCGACTACGGCTCGCGCACGCGATCGATCCAACTATCGCCCGTGTACATCCGCATCGGGCGATCACTCTGCTCGACGAATCGCACGACCTCGCCCACGACGCCGCCGCCCGTGGGAGCAACAAAGCGGAATCGTCCTCCGCCTAACGGCTCCAACGTGATCGGATTGTCGACATTCGGAGCGTTGGGAGTGATGAGGACGAGTCGCTGGTTGAGGAGAATCACCTGCGAATCTCCGCCGCGCCCACGGTACAGACCTGCAAAGCGTGCCCATGCAGGATCCCACGCCACCACGACCGGCTTCGGCGCCGACGCCTTCGCGACTGCCTTGCCCACGGTGCTCATCAACTCACGCGCAATGTCGAACGGATTGGAATCATTCGTGTTGGTGAGCACGATGACGCCGACCTTGTCGTCGAGCTGGATGAGCGTCTGCGTGGTGTTGCCGGGATAGCCGCCGCCGTGCCCGACGTAGGTTCGGTTGTCGATGCGACTCACGTCGAAACCGAGGCCGGTTCCGGACATCCAATTCTCTTCGACTGAACGCACGCGGTGCATTTCGCGTAACGATCCGGTGCTCACCACGCGATCCCCACCCCGCGCACCTCGGCGGAACTGTGCGGACACGAACTTCGCCATGTCCTCGACGTTCGACGTGACACCCGTGGCCGATGCCATCCCGCGCGCGTCGACGAACGGAAGCACCTCACGCGATCCATCGGGCATGCGGCGGCCATACGGCACGGCGAGGCCTGGAACGTTCTTGTCCACGCTCGACGCGTTCATCCCGAGCGGCTTGAAGATATTCTGATCGACGTAATCGGCCCACGACTCTCCGCTCACCTTTTCGATGACCTGTCCGGCCACGGCGTACGCGAGGTTGGAGTACTTCCATCGCACCGACGGAGCGAACGCCGCCTGCCGGTCGGCGTACAGGCGGCGCAACTCATCGGCGGTCGGGAAATTGTACGACGTCCAATGGTCTCCGGCTTCGCGCTGGAGCCCTGAGCTGTGCGAGAGGAGTTGCTCGATCGTGATCGGCCCGTCGTCGTCACCCGCGGGCTTCGCCTTGAACCACGGCAGATAGGTCGACACCGGATCGTCCAGGTGCAGCTTGCCCTGCTCGCGAAGCTGCATGATCGCGATCGCGGTGAACAGCTTGCTGTGCGACGCCATTCGGAACTTCGTGGTCGGCGTCATTGGAATTTTTGTTTTCACGTCCGCAAAGCCGAAGCCCGACGCCCAGACGAGATCCTGGTCGCTCACCACTCCAACGGCGATTCCGGGCAATCCCCGGTAGGCAATCTGTCCCTCGATCCAGGCGGAAAAGAGTCGCTCGGCGCCGAGGACGTCCGGATCATTCGCAATGGTGGATCGACTCTGCTGCGCCGGGGTGGATTGCGCGATCAGCAAACGCGGCGTGACGGGTGCGACAACCAGCGTCACGACGGCGGCGGAAGTGAAAAGTCTCGCGATCATCGGGGGCTCCGAGTGAAGCGGGGAGGGAGCAATCGTCGCCCCGTTCCTCGGCCGGGTCAAGGACGCGCAACCGTCACGATCGCACTGCGATCGATGCCTCCGTAACTCGGGACGCAAGAAACAAAACGGCCGCGCTTTCGCGCGACCGTTTCGATCTACACAACGGATCGAGGGTTCAACTCACGCCGCAGCCTGCGCCCCCGGCTTCGCGGCTTCGTTGACGACCGGCGTCGGCGACGGTGTGGCGACCGATGCTGATGCCACTGCTGGTGCCAAT
>DASVYG010000153.1:0-10982 GCA_036392315.1 Gemmatimonadaceae bacterium | reverse complement strand
CATCTCGATTATCACGGCTCGATGGAGGCGTACTTCGCCGCCAAGGCGAGACTGCTCGAGCATTTGCTGCCGCACGGCGTCGTCGTGTACAACGCCGACGACGAGGCCTGGACAGCACTCAAGACCGATCGCCGTCGCGTGGCGTTCAGCGAGCGCGTTCCAATGGCGGAGGTCCACGCCGAGAGTATTCGCTTCCATTCACGCGGAAGTGAGTGGACGCTTGCGTTGGGCGCCGAGCGGGCGCAGGTCCGACTTCCGCTGATCGGTGACTTCAACATCATCAACGCGCTCGGTGCGGCGGCGAGCGCGTTTGCGTTGGGGCTGCCGTCAATCCGCATCGCCGAACGCTTGTCGACCATGCCGCAGGTGCCAGGGCGTCTCGAGGTGTTGCGCGACGGGCCGACCGTGCTGCGCGACTACGCCCACACTCCCGATGCACTCGAGCGCGCGCTCGACGCGGTTCGTCCCTTCACGCCGGAGCGATTGATCGTCGTATTTGGATGCGGCGGCGATCGCGATCGCGGCAAGCGGCCGCAGATGGGCGCGATCGCCGAAGCCAAGGCCGACCTTGCAATCGTGACGAGCGACAACCCACGCACGGAAAATCCCGAAGCCATCATGGACGACATAGAGCAGGGCATGCACTCAACCAATCACGAGCGCATTGAAGATCGCCGCGCGGCAATCGAGCGCGCGCTGGAGATCGCGACGCCTGGCGACGTGATCGTGCTCGCCGGCAAAGGACACGAGACGTATCAAGTGCGCGGAACGACCAAGCTGCCATTCGACGAGAAGGTGATCGTGGCCGAGCTTTCCGGCCGCGCCGGTAGCCGGCCGGCGCGATGAGCAGCGCACCCGCCGCGCTGCCCGTTGCCAAGACGACGTTCTGGACGCTCGATCGAGTCGCTGACGCGCTCGAGGCGTTGTCGCCGGTCAACCTGCCGCGCGGATCGAGCGCGTTCGGTCGCGTGTGGACAGACACGCGCACGATCGAGCGCGGCGACCTGTTCGTCGCCCTGATCGGCGAGCGCTTCGACGCGCACGAGTTCCTCGCGGACGCCGTCGCGCGCGGCGCGGCGGGTGTCGTCGTGTCGCGAGCCGACGCCGCGCGCGGTCTAGGCGTTCCGGTGTTCCATGTTCGCGATACGCTCGTTGCGCTCGGCGCACTCGGACGCTACCGCCGGCGCGCGTGGGGCGCCGGAAGGACGGTCGTCGGCGTGGTGGGCACGAACGGAAAGACGAGCACCAAAGAGCTTATCCGCGCGGCGCTCGGAGGCGTGTTCACCGTGCATGCGACGCGCGGAAACCTGAACAATCTGATCGGCGTGCCGTTGACACTTCTGTCCATTCCCGACGAGGCGGATGTCGCGGTCGTCGAGATGGGCACGAATCAGCCGGGTGAGATCCCTCGCCTGCGAGCAATCGTCGAACCCGACCTTACCGTCGTGACATCCGTGGCCGAGGAGCATCTTGAGGGCCTCGGTGATCTCGCAGGCGTGTTGCGAGAGGAGATGGCGGCGGTGGACGGCGTCGACGTCGCGGTCGTGCCGGCGTCCCAGCCGGAAGTGATCGAGGCGGCCCGGGGCCGCGCTCGGCGCGTCGTGGCCGCCGGCGTCGATGCGGGCGACGTTCGACCGACGAGCTGGGCTGTCGGGGCCGACGGGTGCGGCGATCTCACGCTGGATGGCGTTGAGATTCATCTCCCGTTGCGCGGTGCGCACAACATCCGAAACGCGATGCTCGCGCTCGCTGTTGCGCGGGAGCTTGGCATTGCCCCAGATGACGCTGGCCGCGGCCTCGCAGCGATGTCGGCGCCGCCGATGCGGGTGAACTGGGAGCAGCTTCGCACCGCCACGCTGATCAACGACGCGTACAACTCGAATCCCGGGTCGGCCAAGGCGGCGATCGATCTGTTGGCCCACACAGGGCAGGGCCGCCAGCGGGTCGCTGTTCTGGCGACAATGCTCGAGCTCGGACCGCAAGGTCCGCGGCTGCACGACGAGGTGGCACGGGCGGCACTCGACGCCGGCGTCGATGTAGTCGTTGCGATCGGTGAGTTTGCCGCGGCCTTTGGTCGTATCGCGCCGGGCGACTCGCGCGTCATAACGGCTGACGACGCCGAGGGAGTGTGGCCCGCGCTCTCGTCGCGTCTCGCTCCGGACGCCGTTATCCTCCTCAAGGGGTCGCGTGGGATGCGCTTGGAGCGACTCGTCGAGCCCATTACCAGATGGGCAACACAGTTGCAATCACCGTGATTGGTTGAGGGGGTGACGTCCACCCTCGTTCCTCCACCCTCGCCCGTGTCTTGTGCTTTACCACTTTCTGTTACCGCTCGCGAAGCAGTACCGGGTGTTCAACGTGCTCACGTACATCTCGTTTCGAGCGGTCGGCGCGGCGGTCACGGCGCTGCTGTTGTCATTCATCGTCGGTCCGGTGATTCTCCAAGCCCTCAACCGACAGTCGCTGCATCAGGTCGTGCGCGAGGGTACGCCGGACTCGCATGCGGGCAAAGGCACGACGCCGACCATGGGCGGCTTGATCATCCTCAATAGCGCACTGATCTCGATCGTGCTCTGGGGCCGGTTCAGCCTCAGCCATCCGTACCTGCTCATCGCGATCGTCATGACTGTGTGGATGGGCGGCATTGGCTTTCTCGACGATTATCTCAAGTTTCAACAGAAGAAGCGCGGCGAGCGCAATCGCGGATTGGTCGAGAAGTACAAGCTCACTGGGCAGGTGACCGCCGGATTGGTGCTTGGCTGGTATCTCGTCTATCACCCGCTGTCGCCCAACTTTCCCGGTGCGGCCACGACGGTCCCGTTCTTCAAGTACTATCTGGTCACGCCGCTGGCGGGTTTCGCTTGGCTCTACGTTCTGTTCACCACCTTCATCATGACCGGCACGAGCAACGCGGTGAACATCACCGACGGTCTCGACGGCCTTGCGGCCGGCTTGTCGGCGATCGCCTTCGGTACCTTCGCGATCTTCTCGTACATCATTGGCCGCGTGGACTACAGCCGCTACCTGCAGATGATCTATCTCCAGGACTCGGGCGAGCTCACCGTCTTCTGCTTGGCCATGGTCGGCGCCTTGATCGGCTTCCTCTGGTTCAACACCTACCCGGCGAGCGTCTTCATGGGTGACACGGGCTCGCTCGCGCTTGGCGGGGCGCTCGGCGGGGTCGCGATCTTGCTGAAGTCGGAGTTCGTATTGGCATTCGTCGGCGCGGTGTTTGTGGCCGAGATGCTGTCCGTCATTCTACAGCGATACGTGTTCAAGTTTCGACGGCGCCGCCGCGGGCTGGAATACGCGCAGGCGAATCGCGTGTTCAGGCGGGCGCCGCTGCATCATCATTTCGAGGAAATCGGTTGGAGCGAAGTGCAGGTGGTGGTTCGCTTTTGGATCATTGGCATTCTGTGCGCATTCTTCGCCTTGAGCACGCTGAAGCTCCGTTGACCGATGGGGCGCGTTCTGGACCTGCCCATGAAGCCTGAATGGTTGCGCGGCGAGATCGCCGTGGTGGGCTTGGCTCGCAGCGGGCGGTCGGCCGCCCGTCTGTTGGCGCGCGCGGGCTCCGACGTGTATGCGAGCGATTCCGGTCGATCGCCCGAGCTCGACGCCACCGCCAAGGAGCTGGGCGAGGATCGGGTCGATGTGCAGCTCGGAGGGCACGATCTCGAGCGCATCGCCAAGGCGTCGCTCGTCGTAGTGAGCCCGGGCGTACCGCCCACCGCGCCGCCGCTGGTCGCGGCGCGGAACGCGCGCGTCGAGATCGTCAGCGAGATCGAGGTCGGTCTGCGTTACCTGCCGCTCTTGAATTACATCGCCATCACGGGCACGAACGGCAAAACGACGACGACCGCGCTGACCGGGCATTTGCTTGCGGCGCTCGGCCGCCGGTCCGCCACGGCGGGCAACATCGGTATGCCGCTCACCGAACTGGCTCTCATGTCGTCTCCGCCGGATTGGGTCGCGCTCGAGGTGTCGTCGTTTCAGCTGCACGATTCGCCGAGCATCAATCCGCGCGTCGGCGTGTTGACCAACCTGTCGGGGAATCATCTCGACCGCTACGAGAGCGTGCACGCGTACTACAACGACAAGGCGCTGCTGTTCAGAAACGCGAGTCCGATCTCGCAGTGGGTGACCAATGGCGACGACGCCGACGTCCAATCGATGGTCGAGGCGGTCGCCGGGATCCATTGCCGGTTCTCGGTGCGGGGGCGCAGCGACGCGTATCTCGATCGTTCGACGGGCGAGCTCGTGGTACTCGGCTATCCAATCGTGAAGCGCACCGAGCTCTCACTGATCGGCGATCATAACGTGGCGAACGCGCTCGCGGCATCGTTGGCGGTGATGCTCGCCGATCGCGAGCATCGGAGTCCGCACGGGCTTCGCACCACTGGCGAGGCGCTCAAGACGTTCAATGCGCTCGAGCACCGGATCGAGACGGTCGGCGATTTTTCGGGCGTCACGTGGATCAACGACTCGAAGTCGACGAACGTCGCGTCGACGCTGGTCGCGATGCGCGGAATGACCAAGCCGACGGTCCTTCTCCTCGGCGGCAAGCACAAGGGCGAGCCGTATACCGACCTCATACCGGAGCTCGAGCGGACGGGGCGTGCAGTCGTCGCGTACGGCGAGGCGGCACCGCTCATCGAGGCCGATCTGGGCGGGTCGGTGCCGTTGACCCGGCTCGGGTCGTCGTTCGACGACGTCATCGAGACGGCGCGACAGCTCGCGCAGCCGGGTGACGTCGTCCTCCTTTCGCCCGCCTGTTCGAGCTACGACATGTTCGACAACTACGAGCAACGCGGCCGCGTGTTCAAGCAGCTCGCGGCGAACGTGCCTGCGGAGCACAAGTGATCGACGGGCCGCCGATCAAGCATCGCCCGCCGCCGGCGATGGCCGACGTTCGCGAGCGGTGGCGCATGGGTCCCGAGGCGCGCGCCCTCGTGTTGGTGAGTGCTGTACTCACCGCGTTCGGGCTCGCGGTCCTGTACAGTGCCAGTGCGTTCGTCGCGATCAACGAGCATGGGTCGAGCTCATACTTCCTCGTTCGTCAGCTGGGCGGGGTCGCGGCAGGCATCGTGGCGTTCGCCGTGGCGGCCAAGTTCGACGCCGACAAGTTGAACGGGTGGGCGTGGCCGATCATGTGGTTCACCATCGCCGCGATGGCGGCGGTGCTCGTACTCCCCGGGCGCATTGCGCCGACGATTCACGGGTCGAGGCGATTCTTGTTCGGCGCATCGTTTCAACCGTCGGAGTTCGCAAAGCTCGCCGTGGTCGTGTGGGTTTCAATGCTGATCGTCAAGAAGGGACCAGCGCTGCGACGATTGACGAAAGGTCTCGTGCCGTTTCTCGTCGTGATCGGCGTGCTCGACGTGCTGGCCGCGCTCGAGCCCGACCTTTCGGTCGCGATGTTGTTCACGCTGCTCATGGCGCTCCTGTTGTTCGTCGGCGGCGCGCGCATGGGACACTTCATCGCGCTGGGCGCGATGGTCTTGCCGATCACACTGACCAAGATCGAGAAGTGGCGGTATGCGGTCTCGCGTTTGAGCGCGTTCTTCCATCCGGGCAGCGCGCCAGAGACGGTGAACTTTCAACTGCAGCAATCGCTCATCGCCGTGGGCTCCGGTGGGTGGTTTGGGCGCGGCTTCGGCGAGGGCATGCAGCAGGCGTTCTTCGTACCATTTCCGTACAGCGACTTCGTCGGCAGTAACGTCGGCGAGGAGTGGGGCTTCGTTGGACTTGCGGCGCTCACGATTGCGTTCGCGCTCTATGCGCTGCTCGGATTCCGGATCGCGCGACAGGCCCGAACACCGTTTCTTCAACTGGTTGCGGTCGGGTTGACGTTCACGACGGTGCTCACCGCATTCCTGCACATCGGTGTCGTGATCGGCCTGCTGCCTACCACCGGCCTCACGTTGCCGTTTGTGTCGTACGGTCGCTCGAACCTCGTGCTCACGATGCTGTTCACGGGGATCTTGGTGAACATCGGGAGTGCGAAAGAGCGCGTGATCGGAAGCGCGGCGACGGATCCGCTCGCCGTCGCGGCCGCGTAGTCCTCGCCGACACACGCCGCCATGACGCGGATCGTATTTGCCGGCGGTGGCACGGGCGGGCATCTGTACCCCGGGCTCGCGGTGGCGCGCGCGCTCGTTCGTGCGCGGCCGACCATCGAGCCGTTCTTCGTCGGCGCGCAGCGCGGGATCGAGCGCGACGTCCTACCAAAGACGGAATTCCCGCACGTGCTGCTCGATCTGCATCCGCTCTACCGCACGGCGGTGTGGAACAACTGGAAGACGGCCGCCGGTGCGTTGACGGCATGGCGCCGCATCGACCACATTGTGAAACTGGAGCGTCCCGCGCTGATCGTTGGCACCGGCGGCTATGCCGCGGGAATCATGCTCGCGTACGGTGTGGTGCATCGCATCCCGATCGTACAGCAAGCCGGTGATAGCGCGCCCGGTCTCACCGCGCGCTGGTTCAGCAAGTGGTCGCGCGAGATCTACCTGAATTTTCCCGAGGCCGCCGCCGCGCTCACGGCGCATCACCCCGGTTCGCTCATCGACACCGGCGCTCCAATCGATGCGCCGCCATCGCCGCGTCCCGACCGGAGCTCGGCGCGCGCGCAGTGGGGCTTTCCGACGAGCAGCGGCCATGTCCTCTTGATTTACGGCGGGAGCCAAGGATCGCTTGCGATCAACCGCGTCGTCGCGGAATGGATCGATCGAGGCCTGCCGGCGAACCTGTTTCTCATCTGGGGCACCGGCCGCGCCACATACGACCAGTTCAAGCACTGTGAGGGACCGTGTGTCCGCGTTCGCGATTATCTCTCGCCCATCGGCGACGCATATGCGGCTGCTGATTTCGCGCTGACTCGTGCCGGCGCGATGACCACCGCCGAGCTGTTCGCGTGGGGAATTCCACCGATTCTCGTGCCGTTGCCGACGGCGGCCGCCGACCATCAGACCACCAATGCCGTGACCCTCGAGCGGGCCGGCGCCGCCCTTCACATCCCGCAACAGCAATTCACCGTCGAGCGACTGGACGGCACCGTTCGCCGGCTCCTCGAGAATCCGTCGGAGCTCGAGCGGCTCGCCGCCGGAGCCGCGACGCGCGCACGCCCACACGCCGCCGACGATATCGCGCGCCGCATTCTCGCGCTGCTCGACGGCTTGTGAGCATGTTCTTATATTCCTGACTCCCTCCATGCCTCTCCTCGAATCGAGCGATCCGCGTCCAGTGCATTTCGTCGGCATCGCCGGCGCTGGAATGAGCGCCCTCGCGGAGCTGTTCCTGCGCCGCGGCGTCGCGATCACGGGTTGCGACGCGAATCCCGGTGGCGCGGATGACTTGCGTCGGCTCGGCGTCGTGGTCGAGCCGCACGATCCCGCACACGTCGATCGAGCGCGCGCACTCGTCGTCACGTCGGCAATGCCCAAGGATCATTCCGAGCTGGTTCGCGCACGCTCACTTGGGATTCCCGTCGTGCGCCGTGCCGAGGCGCTCGGCGAAGTCACCGCCGGCCGCGAGCTCGTGGCGATCGCCGGAACGCACGGCAAGACCACGACGACCGTCATGACCGCGACCGCGCTCGCCGCCGCGGGCCGCGACCCGACGGCGCTCGTCGGCGGCCGCGTCGCGGCATGGGAGGGAAACCTGCGCGCCGGGAGCGACCGCCTCTACGTCGTCGAGGCAGACGAGTACGATCGTTCGTTTTTGGCATTGTCGCCGACGGTCGCCGTCGTGACCAACATCGAAGCCGATCACCTCGACATCTACGCGGACCTCGCCGACATTAAGCGGGCGTTCGCGCAGTTCGTGCGCGGCGCACGAAGCATCGTGCTGTGCGCCGACGACGTCGGCGCGAACTCGCTGCCGACGCCCAGCAGCACCGAGGTGATTCGCTACGGCGTCACGTCGCGCGACGCCCGGCTCGTGGCGACGGCGATCGAGACCACCACCGGTGGCACGAGTTTCGACGTCCTCTACGACGATGAGCGCCTGGGACGACTCCGGCTGGCGGTGCCGGGGCGACACAACGTACTCAACGCGCTGGCTGCCATTGGCAGCGGACTAGCGATCGGCGCGGACTTCGCCGCGATGGCCGGTGGGCTCGCGACGTTCGCCGGCGCCGAGCGCCGCTTTCAGCGGATCGGTGAGGCGCGCGGCGTGACGGTCGTCGACGACTACGCCCATCATCCGACCGAGATTGCCGCGACGCTGGCTGCCGCGCGCGCGGCGTTCGATGGACGTCGGCTCATCGCCGCCTTTCAACCGCATCTTTATTCGCGGACGAGAGATTTCGCGCGCGAATTTGGTCAATCGCTCGCAAAAGCGGACGCGGTGTATCTCACCGAGATCTATCCCGCGCGCGAGCAACCGATCAGCGGCGTGACGGCCACGCTCGTGGCCGACGCCATCGATGCAGCGGGTGGACGCCTGGCCTGGCGCGGCGAGCGTGCGGCCCTCGCCGACGCACTCGCGTCGGGCGTGCGGCACGGCGACGTCGTGCTCACGATCGGTGCAGGCGACGTCACCAAGACCGGCCCGGAGCTGCTGCAGCGATTGCAGGACACGGTATGACCAAGGAGCCGACACCGGACGCAGTGCCCAAGGACGGCCGCCGTCCGTCTGTACGGCTTTCCCTCATCGCGATCGCGATCGTCCTCGTCGTCGGTGCGCCATTATGGGGACCGCTGCTGCTTCGCCGGTTGACTTTTTTCCACGTGCACCGCGTGGAGATCCTCGGCGCACGCTATGTTGCACCACGTGACATTCTTTCGCGCCTGCATGTCGATACGATGGCATCCGTCTGGGATCCGACCGGACCGCTCGCTGTGCGCGTGGCCGGACATCCCGCGATTCAACACGCCGAGGTGCGTCGCAAATTGCCGGGGACATTGGTGATCGAGATCGTGGAGCGAGTGCCGATCGCGCTCGTGCAAGCGGCGGGCGGCTTTCGCGTTTACGACGCGCGCGGCGTGGCGTTGCCCATCGATCCGGCGCGAGTGCTCGTCGACCTCCCGGTGTTGATGGAACGCGATACGACCGCGCTTCGGCTGCTCGGCGCCATGCACGCCGCACGGCCGGACCTGTACGATCGCGTCAGTGCGGTACGACGGGCAGGGCGTGATGAACTGATCCTTCAGCTCAAGACGGAGCCGGTGCGTGTCATGCAAGACGTAACATTGGACCGCCTCGCCGATATCGAGCCTGTCGAAGCAGATCTTGGCCGCAAGCAGTTGCATGTCGCCGAGATCGATCTTCGTTACCGTGACCAAGTCATCGCTAGACTCCAATGATTGTTCCTCGCTGCGGCGCTTCGCGCCTTCGCTCGGAATTCGGCCGATTAGAGATCCTATGAATCCGGAACGCCTCGTCGCTGGGCTCGACATCGGGTCGGCGAAGACGACCGCCATCATCGCCGAAGTCGAAGGCGATCTGCCGAAACACCCGACGATCAAGATTCTGGGTGTCGGCCAAGCCCGCACGACCGGCATGCGCCGCGGCGTCGTCTCCGACATCGAGGAGACGACGCGCTCCATTCGCAAGGCGATGCAGGACGCCGAGCGAATGGCAGGCGCGCAAGTGCAGGAGGTGTATGCCGGCATCGCGGGGGAGCACGTGCAAGCGATGACGAGCAAAGGCATCGTCGCCGTGAGTCACGACGAGATCAACAAGTCGGACGTTGATCGCGCCAACGAAGTGGCGCGCGCGCAGTCGATTCCTCAGGATCGCGAGTTGCTCCACGCGATCCCGCAGGAGTACACGGTCGACAAGGACACCGGCATACGCGATCCGATCGGCATGAGCGGCACGCGTCTCGAGACGGAGATGTATCTCGTCACGATCGGCAGCTCGCCCGCGGTGAATCTGCGCAAGTCGGTCGAGCGCGCGGGGTACAAGGTGCGCGAGCTCGTGCTCGAGCCGTTGGCGAGCGCGCTCGCCGTGCTCACCGAAGACGAGAAAGAGCTCGGCGTGGCGCTCGTCGAGATGGGCGCGGGTACGACCGACCTCGCCGTGTTTCACGAGGGAAAGATTCGGCATCTCGGCACCGTCGCGTTCGGCGGGAACAACGTGACGAGCGACATCGTGCACGGACTCGGCGTGACGCAGGCGGATGCGGAACGACTGAAGGAACGCTTCGGATGCGCATATGAGCCGATGGTCGATCCATCGGATGTGATTCAATTGCCGAGCACCGTCGCGCAGGGCGACCGGCAGATTCCGCGTGAGCTGCTGGCGCACATTATTCACCAGCGAATGGACGAGATCTTCGACCTCGTCCAGCGCGATATCGCAGCGGCCGGCTTCGCCGGACGACTGAGTGCCGGCGTCGTGCTCGCTGGTGGAGCGGCGGCGATGCAAGGCGCTGCTGAATTGGCGAGCGACGTCTTTGGAACCGGCGTTCGTGTCGGTGTTCCTTCGGAGAACATCGGCGGTCTCGTTGACTCGGTCGAAGCGCCGCGATTTGCGACGGTGACCGGGCTCGCGCAGTACGGTGCGAATCGCGTTGCGCTCGGGACCGTGACCAATGCGCGTCGAATCCCGATGGGCGGGGGGATGGAGCGCATGGTGGCGAAGGTCAAATTCTGGCTACAGGATTTCTTTTAAGAATCCGGGTCCGCCTCGAGAGCAGTCGCGAGGGTAGCCGCGGAATTCCGCGGTGCCAATGGAGCGACGCCGACGCGAAATCGATCGTTGCGACGAATGAGCCGATGCCGACCGTCTGACCAGCGCGGTCGATTTCAATTTTCCGCGGTGTTCCGTTGATCCCGTGGATTCCGCGCCAACGCTCGTGATTCGCTACCGCCTGCGCGATCAAAAAACTGATTCGCAACTCGTTGCCTGTGGAAAAGATCGCCGTCGCCGCGGTGTGATTTCTGCGAGGGTTCCTCGTCTAAAAGACGGGGTAGTGGGAACGCCAGAAAGCATTATATTGCCCGAGCGATTCGCGACGGCCCACGGCATTGCCG
>DASVYG010000152.1:0-4081 GCA_036392315.1 Gemmatimonadaceae bacterium | reverse complement strand
TTGTTGTGCGCCTCGGCAAATCCCGGCGCGAGTCGCACAGCCTCCGCATACTCGGCCATTGCGTCGGCGAATCGGCCGTCGGTGGTCAGCGCATTTCCGAGCTCGTTGTGTGCGCTGGCTAGACTCGGATCGAGCCGAAGCGCCTCACGATACTGTGCGATCGCATCGGCGTTTCGACCGCGAGAACGCAAGAGATTGCCGTAAGCATTATGCGCCTCGGCGTAGTCGGGTCGCAGCCGTACGACGGTCGCGAACTCGGCGAGCGCGTCGTCGGCCGCACCGCGCGCATTCAAGGCGTTACCCAAATCGATATGTACGTCGGAGTAATTCGGATCGATCCGCAGGGCTTCACGAAAACGCGCGATCCCCTCGTCGAGTCGGCCCGCTTGCACGAGCACGACGCCGAGATTGTACTGGCCGTACGCATTGTCCGTCGTGACATCGACGGCGTGTTGCCACAGGGACAGACTGTGGCGCCAGGTCGCAACTTGGGTGCGCGCCGTGATTGCGCAAGCGGCCAGGACGAGCGCGGCTACAGCAGGCACCACAGCGCGTTGCCGCGGCCATCGCTCGGCGAGATCGACAGCGCCCCATGCGACGATGATGAACAATCCCACGAGCGGGATGTACGTGTATCGATCGGCCATCGATTGAAGGCCGACCTGGATGATGCCGATCACGGGCGTGAGCGTGCCGAGATACCATAGCCAACCGACGAGTAGATATAGATGTCGGCGGGCGCCCCGCACGACGCCGATTGTGGCGACGATGAGCAGAAACGCCGCGCCGGCGGCCCAGGCGCTCAACGATTCGCGATACGGATAGAACGCGGACAATCGCGCCGGCCACACCATTTTTCCGATGTAGGCCACGTAACTGACGAGTGCATTCTCCAGCCGAACAGGAACGGGATACGCGGCAAGGTTGCCGACAGCACCCCCTCGGCGCTGAACGATGACTGTCGCGATGCTCGATGCTGCCGCGAGGCCGAACAGAGGAAGCTTCTCACGCACGAGGCGCATCGCGGTGGAGCGATCAGCCGCCGAGATCATTCGCTGACCGTCGGCCCAGAGAGCAATGCGCCGGAGCGGCCACACGTCGAGCAGCAAGAGCACAAACGGAAGCGTTACCACCATCGGCTTGGCCAGAAGTCCGAGCGCGAAAAGCAATAACACGAGAGCGAATCGACGCGCCCCGGATTTCCGCACATACGCGCCATAAGCGAGCAGCGTCAGCATCCAGAAAAACGTGCTGAGCACATCTTTGCGCTCCGACACCCACGCGACGGACTCCACATGCAGTGGATGAATGGCGAATAGCGCGGCAACTAACGCGCTTCGCCAAGTGGCGCCGGTCATTCGCTGTAGAACACCGAACAGCAGCAGAGTGTTCAGGACGTGCAGCACCAGGTTGACCGCATGATGGGCGCCGGCATTCATGCCGAAGAGCTGCACGTCCAGCATGTGCGAGAGCCAGGTCAACGGATGCCAGTTAGCGGCATGCCCGGTTGTGAGCGCCCACTTGAACCCTTGCCACGTGAGACCGGCAGTGACGTGCGGATTCTGCGTGACGTAGTCAGGGTCGTCGAAACGCACGAACTCCGAGCGCCACACCGACGCATAGACGGAAATGTTGAGTGCAACAAGGCCGAGTGCTACCCACCGGCGCTGCTCACTTCGCGCTTCGGATTGAATGGGGGGAACCGCCGCGTTGACAGCAACGGCTCGTGCTGGTCGCCGGCGCTTAGCCATTCTGTGGCTCTCTGCACGAGCCGACGTGCCGAACCGGCGTCAGTGGAGTCAACAGGTTCCTCGGGTCAACGTCCAACCGCGGCGCGGGACATCTAACGCTCATCGTGCGTGCTGCGCTGCTTTCGCCAGGTTGTTGCGGGCGTCGGTGTAGTCGGGCTTGAGCCGCAGCGCCTCTGAGAATTGGACGACAGCTTCATCGAGGCTCCCCCGACTCGCGAGCGCAACGCCGAGGTTGTTGTGCGCCTCGGCGGACGACGGCTCGACACGCAACGCCTGCTCGTAATGCGCGACGGCATCCGAGACGTTGCCTTGACGGACGAGCGCGTTGCCGAGGCGAACGTGCGCGAGCGCCAGGTCCGGCTGCAACTTGAGGGCTTCCTGATACTGAGCGATGGCATCGCTATCTCGCTGCGCGTTCGCAAGCGCCAGACCGAAGTCCGCTCGCAACACGGCGTTCGCCGGCTGAAGGCGGAGCGCCGTTTGGTACGCGTCGATCGCCTCGCTGTACTTTCCTTGACTCGCCAACGCGAGTCCTAGGTTCTGACGCGCCAAGATATAGTTCGGCGAAATCCGAAGCGCCTCACGATATTCGGCGGCCGCTTCGTCGAACCGACCGCGCTGCGCGAGCTCGTAACCGAGATTCGTCTGTGCGATGAAGTTCTTGCGGGTGACAGCGACCGTATGCTGCCAGAGCGAAACGCCGTCGTGCCAGACTTGCACCTGCGCATAAGTCAGAGCGACGCTTGCGAGCAGCGTGGCCGACGCGACAGAGGCGAGGATGATGCGACGAGCGGGCCACGCAGCCAACAGTTCGTTCGCGCCCCACGCCACGACTATGAAGAGCCCGATCATCGGGATGTACGTGTATCGGTCGGCCATGGCCTGGTAGCCGACCTGCACGAAGCCAATGACAGGGACGAGCGTACCGAGGTACCAGAGCCACCCGACGGTGACGTAGGGCCGTCGGCGCCGAGCCGCGACGGCGAGGACCGACGCGGCGGCGAGCACGATCACTGCGCCGAGCACCTTCCATCCCTCGAGCGATTCGGGGAATGGATAGAGCGCGGCCAGTCCGGCGGGCCATGATGCCTTGCCGATGTACCTGACGTACGACACCAACGCATTCGCTATTCGAAGTCCGACAGGTACGCCCGCCAACTGCTGAACCGCGCCCGCGTGCTGCTGTGCGAGAAAGGTCACCGCTGAGAGAGCGAGCGCGAGCCCGATGAGCGGAATCTTCTCACGCGCCAACACATACCACGTCGTCCGTTCGTATCGCGCCAGCGGCCACAGATCGAGCAGCAGGAGCACGAAGGGAAGCGTCACGAGCATCGGCTTCGCCATCAGGCCAAGCGCAAAGACGACGAGCAGCAGCAGATATCGCCTCCGCTGTGGTCGTTCCACATAGGCGACATACGCCGCCATCGTCAGCATCCAGAACAACGTGCTCAACACGTCTTTTCGTTCGGCGGCCCAGGCGACCGACTCGACGTGCAGCGGATGGACGGCAAACAGCGCTGCCACGAACGCGCTTCGGCCGAGCGCACCCGTCATGCGATGCAGAACGCCGAACAGCAGCACCGTATTGAGGATGTGCAAAAGTAGGCTCACGGCGTGGTGCATTCCCGGATCAAGGCCGAACAGCTGCACGTCCAGCATGTGCGACAGCCACGTGACTGGATGCCAGTTGGCGCCCTGCGTGTTCGTGAATGCCCAAGCCACTCCGCGCCAAGTGAGTCCGCCCAACACGTGGGCGTTCTCGCTCACGTAAGAGGGATCGTCCCACGAGACGAAACCGTTGCGCCAGACGCCGGCATACGCCGCCACCGTGACCGCGGCCAGCGCGAGTGCGATCCACCAGCGCACGTTGCCGTCGGGGATGGAATGCGCGACAATCGAAGGCGCTGCGCTCGGACGCCCCGAGTTGGCCGCTTGTGCGCCGCTGCGCTTGCGCCGGGCGCTCCTACCGCTCATCGAGACGTGCCTCGTCGGCTGGTGATGCGGTCCAACGCGTCGCGAGCAGCAACGTGTCCGGGATTCAGCCGCAATGCGATGCGAAACTGCTCGATGGCTTCCGAGGTGCGCCCCTTCTGGTCGAGCATCGCGCCAAGATTGAAGTGAACGTCGGGCTGATTCGGATCGATGTTGATCGCCGCCCTGAATTGTTCGATTGCGTCGTCGATCCTGCCTTGCGCGGCAAGCGCTGCCCCGAGCTCGTTGCGGGCCGCGAGGTCGTTTGGTTTGGCGCGCACGGCATCGACGTAGCGCGTAAGACTGGTGTCCAGCGTGGTCAGCTTCGCATCGGTTGCTGCAAGGTTGTCTCTCGCCGC
>DASVYG010000151.1:0-3118 GCA_036392315.1 Gemmatimonadaceae bacterium | reverse complement strand
CGAACTCGCGGTAAGTCTTCCATACCGAGTCGACGACTGGCTTCCGACCGGGGAGGGTATAGAGCCAGAGCCGGCACTCGGTGAATCGGACGTTCTGAGGATCACGCTGGCGCCCGACGTCACACCACTTCTCCGCTTCGGACCCGGCGTTGAGCGCGAAGGAGTTTTGGAAGAGTCGCCAAATCGTCTTTTGGATGTCCTTGAGATAGGGATCCGAGGAGTACGCCGATTGGGCTGCAAGCTTCGCGTCCGCGTATTTGTTCTTTGCGTTCAGTATGTAGCTCAGTGCATTCCAGGCCGTTGCCTGCAGCGGGTTGCTTTGCACCGAGGCACGGAAGTCCGCTTCCGCATCGTCGAGCAGCTTGGTCGGCGGTGACGGATCCGGGAGGTTGTAGGTCCAGCGAAAGAATCGCACGGTTCCGCGCAACTCGAGGGCATCGGGATCCTTGGGGGACAGCGCGATGGCGCGGTCAGCATGCTGCCCTGCAACGTCGAGCCATTTCTTGATCTGCGTCGGGTCGTTGTTCGCCAGGGCCTGTTCCTTTCGAAACGCGACGAAGCCACGCTGGACAATCGGCGCCGCCCACTTCTTGTCCATGGCTTCGACCGCGGCGAACTCCGAGTCGGCCTCGGTGAGCCGGTCGATTGCCGCCGTCACGCCAGCGCTCGCCAATACGGCGTCGACACCCGCCAGCGTCTGCTTCGCCCGCTGCTCCGCTTCCCACGCCTGCGTGTTCGACGTTCCCGGACGGTTGACAAGGCTCTCGATCTGATCCCCCAACTGCGACCGGAGGCCGAGCGAGACTTCCTTGGCGATCGAGTCCTGCAGCTTGAACAGGTCCGTTCGAGCCGCTTCGATCGTCTTCGCGCGGCCGATGTTGTCGCCAGTCTTCGCGTCAGCGAGCGAGACCGTGACCCGCAGTCGGTCGCCCGACTGTGCGACAGTTCCGGTGACGAGCGTTCCGATCTTGAGCGCCTTCTGGATGCTGTCAGTCGAGATGTTCTTTCCCTTGAAGGGCGCCACACCGTTGCGCGAAATGACCTTGAGCTGCTTCACCGCGCTCAGCTCGTCGATCAAGGCCTCGGTCAAACCGTCGGCGAGGGGACGTAGTTTCCCTCCCTCCGACTGATCTTCGAAGTACATCACTGCGATGTGGTTCGGGTCGGAGTCTGTCCCGATCCGACTCTTGATTTCCTTGGAGCCGAGGTAGTGGAAGCCGGCGAACGCCATCACCGCAACGACCGGCACGGCAATCGCCGCCGTGATGATGTATTTCCGCTTCGCCGCCGCCTTCTTTTGTCCACGCCGCGATCGCGACCGCCGGTCCGCTCGCCCGAGCGACTTCCCGTCGCTCTCCATCGACGCCTTGAGCGCTTCGGCGAACTCCAACGCGGTCGCAAACCGGTCGGCGGGCGCCTTGGCGAGCGACCGGAGGATCGCATCCTCGAGCTCCTCGGGGACCGTCCCGCGCGCAATACTCAGTGCCGGGACTTCGGCCAGCGAGTGCCGGGCGATGATGATTTGCGCCGTCGGCCCGCCGAACGGCGGCTCGCCGGCGAGGAGCTCGTACAACACGCAGCCCAACGAATAGATGTCGGCGCGCCCGTCGATGCTCTTGTCGGCGGTGCCCTGCTCCGGGCTCATGTACGCCGGCGTCCCGAGCGTCACGCCGGTCTGGGTAAGCTGCCGTTCGCCTAGCGCGCTCGCCGCGCGCGCGATGCCGAAGTCGGCGACGATCGCGTGCCCGTTCTCGAGAAGGATGTTCTCTGGCTTGATGTCGCGGTGAATGATCCCCTGCTTATGCGCGTAATCCAGCGCTTCGGCCACCTCGCAGCAGATCTTGACGGCGTCGGGAAGGGGGAGCTGCTTCTCACGGTCGAGCCGGGCCCGCAGCGTCTCGCCGTGGATGACCGGCATGACGTACCACAACTGGCCGTTCGTCTGGCCCGAATCGTCGACAGCGAGAATGTTGGGATGACTGAAGCGCGAGACGAAGTGGATCTCTCGCTCGAAGCGCTCGGCACCCAGCGCGGCGCCGAGATCGGCGTGCAGGACTTTGACCGCAACATCGCGGTCGTCCTTCAGGTCGTGCGCCAGATATACCGTAGCCATGCCACCGCGACCGAGTTCCTTCCCGATCACGTACCGGTCGGCAAAGATGGTCTGGGGCTTTACGGCCTCGGTCATTGAGATACCGCTGGGGGAAATTCAGCGCGGCGGCGGGGGACTCGTACCCCACGCCGCGGCGTTCGTGCCGGCACAAGCGATGTGGCCCGACGCGATGCCGGCGAAAAGCGCCCGGGCATTCTCAAGCGACTAGCTGGTGCGACGGAATGTTGGTTTTCTGTAATCTAGATTACCCGGTGGCAGGACGGCGTCAAGTGGTCCAGGACGGCGACGCCGCACGGTGCGCGCGAATCGTGCATTGCACACCCGCATGCACCAAGCATCGCATGGGGTGGAAGGGCGCGAGTGGATCGGATTCGTGGTGTTCGGAGCACTTGCGCTGTTGTCATTCATAAAAATCGGTCAAGACGTCTGGGTGCACGAATCGAATGCGTTCGACAGCGCAATTCGGTCGTGGGTCGCGGTGCACCAGACGTCCAGCGTGTTCGCTGTCTTCCTTTGGGTAACGAGGATCGGCTCGACGCGCACGATGTACGCGCTGTCGATCGTTGCATCTGTTTTCCTCTGGTATCGCGACGACTGGCGCATCGCCGCAAGCCTGCTGATCGCACCGGCTCTCGCCATTGCCGTGTACGAGACGGTCAAGCGCTTGTACGGCCGCGCTCGCCCACCGGGCTTTCCGCCAATGTCCGACGGATCGTTCTCATTTCCGTCCGCGCACGCCACGGCCGCGGCTGCGGTGTGCTGCTCGCTGTCCTACGTCCTTTGGCGAGAGGGGTTGCTGGGTCGCGCTAGCGCGATCTCGATCGCCGCCATCGTCCCACTGCTGGTCGGGGTCAGTCGCGTGTATCTGGAGGCGCACTGGGCGACGGATGTCTTGGGAGGCTGGAGCGCGGGTCTGTTCATCGCCACGTTGTCGGGCGGGTTGTATCATCGAGCTCGACTCCGAGTCGATGACAGGGCGGCCGTCGTGACGCGCGGACCGCGAGC
>DASVYG010000150.1:0-6235 GCA_036392315.1 Gemmatimonadaceae bacterium | reverse complement strand
TCACGATCTTCGAGACCGGCGTCGTGGTCGAATCGCTTCCACACGCGGCCAGCGCGACGGTCGCCGCCGCAAGTACTATGGTGATTGCGCCATTCTTCATCATCGGTGTCCTGGGCAAAGGGGAATTGGCTGGTTTCGTCTTCTCGCCGACCAATCCTGCCTCCAACAGCGCGGTTCCACCGCGGAAGAGCTGCACAACGGAGCGAGGGTGCGGCGGAAATCCGACGCACCCCCGCTCCGGTCTTCGATTCGCGCGATTCTATCGAGGCGCGATCAGCGTGTCTCCGCCGGCGACGATCACGAATTCGTCGCGCCGGTTCTGTTGCCAGCACCCTTCGTTGTGCTCCTGGCACACCGGACGCTCTTCGCCGTTGCTCGAGATGTCGATGCGCCCGGCATCGATTCCGTTGTCGATCAGGTACTTTCGCGCCGTCTGCGCGCGACGCATGCCGAGCGCCTGGTTGTATTCGTCGGACCCGCGCTCGTCGGCGTTGCCTTCGATTCGAATCCGGACAGCGGGGTTGGCTTTGAGAACGGGCAACTTCGAATCGAGAATGGAGCGCTGGTCGTCGCGCAACTCCGAACGGTCGAAATCGAAATACACCTTCGCCAGGAGCGCATCTCGCGCGCGGCCAACGGCGGCGAGTGAATCGCGAATGATGCCGCTCCGATCCGGCGGCGGAGGCGGCGCTTGGCGCGGGGGTGGTGGCGGCGCTTCACGTTGTGGCGGCGGCGCAGCAGCGACGGGCGGTGGCGGGGGTGCGTTGTGCTTGCCGAGCATGAGGCTGAGACCCGCGCGCAGTTCGAGGTTCGTGGATCGCGCCGCTTTGGGGTTTACCGTCACTCCAACCGGGAAATTGAACGAGGTGGCCGTCGGATTCTCGACGTACTCGACGATCCCGTCGAACCGCAGGGCGACGACGTCACCGAGTGCCACCCGCAGACCGCCGCCGAGCGGAACGGAGAAGTCGTTGTGACCGGCGAATCGCTCACCGCCGGCGCCGGCTTCAAGCAGAAGGTCATGCGTCCGTCCCCCGGCCCCGAACGGAATGTTGTACGTGAACTGGCCATTGAAGGTCTGCTCCGAGCTACTCCCCGAGGCTCGTGGCGGCTCGTTCGTGAAGCTCGAGGAACTCGCGGCGGCCTCCAGCTCCAAGTGCGATGTCAGGAAGACCCCGAGCCGGCCGCCGGCACCCCAGCCGTTCTTCACTTCCCACGCAGCGTCGGTGCGCGTGTACTGTCCAAACGCGCCGACCTCGACAGTTCCAGGACTCTGTGCCGACAAGCGTGCCGCGGACGCGGCAATGACCGAACCCCCGATTACTACAATGAACAGACGCTGTGGGTGCATTCGACTCTCTCCCGATTAGAAAATGGCGGGACCTGGCTGATACCGACCGGGCGGGCGCGACAGCTTCAACGCTGAGGGCGCTTGCGTCGTAAAGTAATCGATCCCATACATGTCACAACTGCCGGGCGCTGCCATAGCGACAATTCACTTTGACAGGCCTCGGCAGGGTCGGGATATTCCCGGGCGCACGACCCATCCGTTCGCGCCACCCCGGCCAACCAGCTCGTGAAGCCCGTCATCAGGCGAGGAGTGCTCTCCGCAATGCAGATCCGTGGTTTTCTGGCGGGAACGACGCTCGCGTGTGCCGCGAGCATCGCCATTCCGCCATCCGTCGGCGCGCAGCTCGGTGTTCAGCGGGAACGCAACGCGCCGAGCGTGTATGCGATCACTAATGCCAGAATCATCACCGTCGCCGGCCCGTCGATCGATCGAGGAACGGTCGTCGTGCGCAACGGCGCCATCACAGCGGTCGGCGCATCGGTCCCCGTTCCCGGCGACGCGCGCGTTATCGACGGCAACGGGCTGACCGTATACCCCGGGCTCATCGACGCCAACTCGAGCCTCGCGCTCAGCGAGGCCGCCGGAGCCGCCGGGGCTGGACGCGGCGGACGTGGAGCGGCCGGACGCGGAGCCGTGCCGGTTCAACAGGGCACACCTGCCGGCGCTCCGAACTCGCTGCACCCGATCGGACTCCAACCCGAGCTCACGGCCGTCGACCTGCTGCATCCAGACGCTGAGGCGTTCGCCGGACCGCAGAGTGCGGGCATCACCGCGGCCCAGAGCGCACCGGCAACGGGGATCTTCCGCGGGCTCGCGGCGGTCGTCAACCTCGGCGGATCGAGCGCGCAAGCGATGATCATCAAAGCGCCCGTCGCTGAGCACATCGGCTTCACGCCACAGCGTGGCGGCGGGTATCCGAACTCGCTCCTCGGCGTGTTCTCGGCGCTTCGGCAGACGTTCCTCGACGCGCAGCACTATGCCGCCGAGCAGGCTGCCTATGCGAAGAATCCGCGCGGCATGCATCGCCCGGAGCTCGATCCGTCGCTCGAGGCACTGCAACCGGTGATGACTCGACAGATGCCCGTCGTGATGGAAGCGTCGTCCGAACGCGAGATCGAACGCGCGCTCGACCTGGCCAAGGAGTTCAACATTCGTCCGATCATCGCGGGCGGCGAGGAGGCCGACAAGGTCGCCGCGCGACTCAAGGCTGAGAACGTGCCGGTTCTCATCTCCCTCAACTTTCCGCGGCGACCGCAAGCATCGCCCGACGCCGATCCGGAGCCGATCCGCGTGCTGCGTGCGCGAGTCGAGGCACCCAAGCTGGCGGGCAAGCTCGCGCAGGCCGGCGTCAAGTTCGCGTTCGAGGACGGTGGCCTGACAAATTGGTCGGACTTCCTCGCCAACGCCGGCCGCACCTCCGAAGGCGGTCTCTCGGCAGATCAAACGGTGCGAGCGCTGACGCTGTCGCCCGCCGAGATTCTCGGCGTGAGCGATCGACTCGGCACGATCGAGACGGGGAAGATCGCGAACTTGACCATCACGCGCGGCGATCTCTTCACGGGCCGAGTGACGCAGGTGTTCGTGGACGGCGTTCCCGTCGAGGTACACGCGCCGGCGAGCACCAACGGCGGGGGGTCGATGGCCGGCGGGACGTGGACGATCACGGTGACGTCGGACGAAGGCGAGAAGTCGGTCACACTGGCGCTGCAACAAGTGGGTGACCAACTCCGCGGCACGATCCAGGGCGCGCTCGGTAGTTCACAGATTTCTAATGGCTCGATCGACGCCAACGGCGAGCTGCAATTCACGGCGTCGGTGACGATGGCCGCCGGAACCGAGGAGGCGCGGTTTACCGGGACGATCACTGGCAACGTCGTCCGTGGCACAGTGGTGGTAGTCGGTCATCCGCAGGGCACGTTCATCGGAACGCGACCGGACGCCGCCCAGGGAGGCGGGCGTCGGGGTCGGCCACCACAACGGCAGGGTTGAGGGTTGAGGGTCGAGGGTTGAGGTCGCGTCGTCCTGAGCGAAGCGAAGGATCTACTGATCGGAACGGACGTGACACAACAGCGGATCCTTGGTCGCTGCGCTCCTCAGGATGACAACACGAAGGATCGACCTGTGACATCCGCTGATTTCACGAGGGATTGGAGAAATGATATGAGACGACTGTTCCTGACGGCGACGATTGTCAGCGCGGCGACGGCGAGCGCTCAGCAGCCCGTCGCGGCCAAGGCCGGCCCGACGCTGATCAAGAATGCGACGGTGCTGACCGTCACCAAGGGCAAGCTCGAGAACACCGATCTGCTGCTGCAGAACGGCAAGATCGCGCAGATCGGGAAGAACTTGACCGCGCCCGCCGGCGCGCAGGTGATCGACGCGTCGGGAAAGTACGTCATGCCGGGCATCATCGATCCGCATTCGCACACGATGATAGACGCCGTGAATGAGGGGTCGCTGTCGGTGACGTCGATGGTGCGAATCCACGACGTGCTGAATCCGACCGATGTGAACATCTATCGCCAGCTGGCGGGCGGCGTGACTTCGATCAACGTGCTTCACGGATCGGCGAATACCATCGGCGGACAGAACGCCGTGGTGAAACTCAAGTGGGGCCGGCCGGTCGAGGACATGGTGTTCAAGGCCGCGCCGCCGGGAATCAAGTTCGCGCTCGGCGAGAACGTCACGCAAAAGAATTCGCAAACAGCGGAACAGGCGCAGGGACGTCCGCTGCGCTACCCGGCGACGCGCATGGGACAGGAAGAAGTGTTGCGCGATGCATTCACACGCGCGCGCGACTACAAGGCGACGTGGGACGATTACAATGCACGCGTCGCCAAGGGGGAAAAGAACCTCGTGCCTCCGGAGCACAACCTGGAGCTCGATCCGCTCGTCGAGGTGCTCGAGGGCAAGCGGTTCGTCCATGCACACTCGTATCGTGCTGACGAGATGCTGATGCTGCTCAATGTGGCCAAAGAGTTCGGCTTTACCGTGAAGACGCTGCAGCACGGACTCGAGGGCTACAAGATCGCCTCGGAGATCGCGCAGGCGGGGACGGGATTGTCGAGCTTCGCCGACGAGTGGTCATACAAGGTCGAAGCATACGACGCGATTCCGTACAACGTCGCGATCCTCATGCATCACGGTGTGGTCGCGACGGTCAACTCCGACTCCGACGAGCGCGCACGCCGTCTCAACATCGACGCAGCCAAGATGATGCGGTACGGCGGTCTCACCGAAGACGAAGCGCTCAAGACCATTACCTACAACGGCGCCGTGCAGCTCGGCGTGCAGGATCACGTCGGATCGATCGAGGTCGGCAAGGATGCCGACGTCGTGATTTGGAGCGGTGATCCACTCAGCGTGTACTCGAGCGCCGAGACCACGTTCATCGACGGCGAGATCTTCTTCGACAAGAAGCGCGATTTGGCAATGCGCGATCAGATGGCCAAAGAGCGCGCCGCACTCGAAGCCGCTGACCGCGGCCGTCGCACGACGCCGGTGCTTCCATGAGGAAACTCGTCATGATGCTTCGCGGTACGTTGGCCGTCGGCTCGCTGTGCGCGCTGCCGCTGCTGTCCCTTGGAGCGCAGCTCGGCTCGTTCAATCCGCCGCCTGGCCCACAGGGAACCTTCGCCATCCGCGGTGGCCACATCGTCACCGTGAGCGGAGCGGACATTCCGAACGGAACGGTCGTGATCAGCGGGGGCAAGATCACGGCGGTTGGCGCGAGCGTGCAGGTTCCGGCGAACGCGCAGGTGATCGATGCCAGCGGCTTGATGGTGTATCCGGGAATGATCGAGACGGGATCGAGCGTCGGGTTGTCGGAGATCGGCCAGGGCGCCGTGGCGACGGTCGATATCTCGGAAGTCGGATCGTTCAATCCGAACGCCCAGGCGTTCTATGGCATCGATCCGCACAGCGCTCACATCGGTGTCGCGCGCGTCGTCGGAATCACCACCGTCGTGTCGCGTCCCACCGGCGGCATCATGTCGGGGCAGGCCGCGCTGATCAACTTGGCCGGAGACACGCCTCCCAAGATGGCGGTCATCCCGCGCGTTGCGCTCGTGATCGACTTGCCGCGGTCGGGCTTCGGCGGTCGCGGCTTCGCTCGCGCGGTCGCGCAACAAGGAAATCCGGCGGACGCGAACCGAACGCGCCAGCTTCAAATGGACTCGCTCCGCTCGATGCTCCGCGACGCGCAGGCATATGGCAAGGCGCAGGCGGCGTACGCGAAGGACAAGACCCTTCCCCGTCCGGCGCACGACGTCGTCCTCGAATCGATGCTTCCCGCGCTCGACGGCCAGATGCCGGTGATCTTTCCGGCCGATCGCGCCAACGACATTCGCGACGCGGTCACATTCGCCGAGGAAATGCATCTCAAGCCGATCATCATGGGTGGGCAAGAGGCGCCCACGGTTGCCGCATTTCTGAAGCAGCACAACGTGCCGGTCGTCGTAACGGCCGTGATGCACTTGCCGTCGCGCGAAGACGACCCGTACGACATCAACTACACCATCCCCGCCAAGCTCGCCGCCGCCGGCGTGCAGTTCGCCATCTCGACCGGAGATCGTGGGTCGGAAATTCGAACGCTGCCCTACAACGCCGGCATGGCCGCCGCCAATGGGCTCTCGAAGACGGACGCGCTCAAAGCGGTGACGCTCTGGCCCGCGCAAATCTTCGGCGTCGGTGACAGGATGGGATCACTCGACGTCGGCAAGATGGCGAACGTCGTGGTGACGACTGGCGACATTCTCGAGGCCAAGACCGACACGAAGTATTTGTTCATCGACGGTCGTCCGGTTCCGCTCGACACCAAGCACACCCAGCTCAATGCCATGTTCAAGGATAGGCCGTAGTGGGGCAGGGTTGAGGGTCGAGGGT
>DASVYG010000149.1:0-1675 GCA_036392315.1 Gemmatimonadaceae bacterium | reverse complement strand
GGGTCGATGCGTGCTATTTGGCGCCGTTCGTCGTCATGACGGGCGGCGTCTGCCGTTCCCACACGAACCGATGCAGGAAATCGCTGCTCCGGCTGAAGATGTCGATCCACCGACTGTGCAGCAGCGACTCGTGTACGTCGTCGGGAATGACCGTAAGCTCGTAGTAAACGCCGTGCGCGCGGAGCAGGTCGACGAGGCCGACCATCTGCGAGAAATCCACGTTGCGGTCGTCATCGCCCTGCTCCAGGAACACGGGTGATTTCCACGTGTCGATGTGTGCCGCGGCCGACGATTGGAACGCGAGGTTGGTCGAATCGATCGAGTTGCCGTAAAGATGAACGCCGGCCAGGTCGACGCCGGCCACGAAGATGTCGGAGTTGCGCGCGAGCGCTTGTGCGGTGAGCAGGCCGCCGTACGACAGACCCCAGATGCCGACGTGCGTCGCGTCGACGTCGGGGCGCGACTGCAGATACTTTGCGCCCGCGACGACATCCTGATACTCGGAGTTGCCGCGACCTTCGGTATTGGGCGCGCGCCGGAACGAGTTGCCGTAGCCGATGCCGCTGCGATAGTTGATCGACAACACCACGTAGCCTTGCGACGTCAACCATTGGTTGTACGCGTACGCCCAGTGGTAGAACTGCATGTAGTGATATGCCGGCAGCATCTGGCGCGACGGCCCGCCGTGCACGAACACGATCGCCGGCCGTTTGTCGCCCGCCTTCAGGTCCTTGGGCAAAAAGAGTTGATTATGGATCTCTAATCCGTCGGCCGCGTGAGTGATGACGATCTCCGGCGTCACATGCGCGCTCTTGGGGAAATCCTTCGGCAGTGTGGGATAGACGATCTTGGTCGCGCCACCGTCGGTGGGTACGATGCCGATCGACGCCGGCTGTGCGGCGTTGAAGTACAACACGGCCATCTGCTTGCCCGAGGGCAGCGGCGTCGGCGACACCTCGACGCCGTCGTCGGTCGAGATCTGCCGCGGCGTTCCGCCCGACGTCGGCACGGCCCAGATGTGCCGCTTCTCGATGTCCTTGGCGTTGGTGCAGTAGTAGAACGTCTTGCCGTCGCGCGAGACCGCGGTCGTCACGAAGGTGCGATCGGCGACGCTGTCGTTGATCAACCCGTCGGTCGTCGTGAGCAGCACCGGATCGGCCTGCGGGTTCGAGATGTTGACCGAGAAGTACCGGTCCCACTCGTCACCCGGCACATTCGCCGTGAAGACCACGTTCTCGCCGGCCCACGTGATGGCGTTGACGCTGCTGAACTTTCGGTCGTTCGGCTTGTTGTGCCAGAATTCCTGCGCCTTGCCGGTCGCGACGTCGGCGACCATGAACGAGACCGTGTAGCCGCCGGGGAACGCCGCGTTGTGCAGACCGTCGATGCGCACGGTCGTCGTGTCCTCGGCGTCACCGCGGCCTCGACCGGCGCCGCGGCCACCGCCAGGTGCGCCGCGTCCGGCGCGTCCCGCCGCTGGTCCGGCGGGATTCCCGATGCCGCCGCTTCCTTGCTGCGCCTGCAGCGCGAATGGGGTGCCGGGACGACGAAGGAACGCGATACGATTGCCGTCAGGCGACCAGCTCGGACTCGCGTCGAAGTCCACGCTCGGCGACAGGAATTCGACTTTGCGAGACTTCATGTCGTAGACGCCGATCAGGGAATGGTTGTCGCG
>DASVYG010000148.1:0-4783 GCA_036392315.1 Gemmatimonadaceae bacterium | reverse complement strand
GTGCGCGTCGGCGGATGGATCTCCGAATACACGCGCGCTTCACGCACGCGCCGGGCGATCAGTTGAGTGAACTGAGACCCGTAATCGATAATGAGTATGCGAGAAGTCACTAATCAGTATGTCTGTGGTTCATTCAGCCGTCTCATAAGTCAATACTTCCACTCGGCCGCCGAGAGCGTGAGGAACTGTACTTCCCGGCTGTCGAGCTCGAGGAGGGCAGCCGACGGAGTACCGTACAGCCACCCACATCCCTCCCCCGGATTCACGATGAGCGTGTCGCCGCGCGATTTCATTTCTTGCTGATGGGTCGATCCATGGATGACGATCTCGTGCGACGAGATCGACCGTTTGTTCACGTCGCCGATGTCGTGCACGAGCAGGATCCGCCGCCCGCCGATCTCGAAGCTGTGCGGCGACTCGAACAACTCCACGCCGAACGCCGACTGGGCGCGGGTCACGAGACCTTGCGGGTCGCCGTCGTTTCGGCCGAACACGCCGGCCAGGGAGACGTGTGCTTCTTCGAACGCGCGAAGCGCGAACGGCGAGCAATAGTCTCCCGCGTGGAGAATCATGCCGGCCCCCGCGGCCTGCATCTGTCGAACGAGCTCGGCGATCGCCGGCAACCGATCGTGGGTATCCGCGATCAATCCTACAAGCATCAGATATCTCCCGCGTCGATCCACTCCGGTTGCGCGATCTCCAATCGTGCAAGATCGGCGTATTCCTCGCGCGCCGAGATCACCGCGTAGCGGTCGCCATCGACCATGACCTCGGCGGGACGCAAGCGGCTGTTGTAGTTCGACGCCATGGCATAACCGTACGCACCGACATCGCAGACCACCAAATGATCGCCCGGCCGAACGTCGTCGAGCTCGCGATCCAGGGCGAGAAAGTCGCCGCTCTCACACACGGGACCGACCACGTCGACCTTTTTCACGTCGCCGCGTTGTCGCATGGCGACAACCTTGTGAAACGCGCCGTAATGCGATGGACGAAGCAACTCAGTCATGCCGGCATCGGCGACCACGTAGTCCTTGCCGCCGCTGCGCTTGCGGTAAAGGACCTGCGAAACCAACGCACCAGCGTTGCCGACGACGAAGCGGCCCGGCTCCATGATGAGCTGAAGCCCTGTGTCGGCGACCGTCGGGAGCACGAGCGACGCGAAGCGCTTCAAGTCGGGCGGCTCTTCGGTATCGTAGCGAACCCCGAGCCCGCCGCCGATGTCGAGATACTCCAGCGTGTGAATGCCTCGGCGCACCAGCTCGGCGACGATCGACGCCAGGCGCTCCGTGCCCTCGCGGTACGGGTCGATGCGCGAGAGCTGCGAGCCGAGATGCATGTCGAGGCCCACGAGCTCGACGTGAAGCAAGCCCGCCGTGACCTCGGCGACGTGCACGACGTCGTCGTACGGGATGCCGAATTTGTGTCCGCGTCCGCCCGTCTTGATGTAGTCGTGCGGCGTGTCGAGCGTGATCTCTGGATTCACGCGCAGCGACACGTTGGCGATCATGCCGCGCTCGCCGGCGAGGCGGTCGATGAGCCGCACCTCCCCTTCACTCTCGGCGTTGATGAGCAGAATGCCGGCGTCGAGGGCCTCGGCGATCTCGCGTTCCGTCTTTCCCACGCCGCCGAAGATGATCTCGGACGGGGCGAAGCCGGCGGCGAGTGCGCGATGCAGCTCGCCGCCCGACACGACGTCGGCGCCGGCGCCGAGTGAGCGCACGAGCTCCAGGATCGCGCGGCTCGAGTTGGCCTTGAGCGTATAGTGGATTCGGTGCGGCACCGATCCCAGCATCCGCTCCAAGCGTTCGTATCGGTCGCGGATCGTTGCCGCACTGTAGACGTAGACGGGCGTACCGACGTCGCGCGCGATCTGCTCGAGGGACACGCCCTCGCAATGCATCACCCCGGCGACGCGGGAGAATCCGGTCGTCAGTACGCTTTGGCCCATACTGCCTCGACGATCGACGCGCCGGTCTGTCCGCACTTGAGGCATTCCGACGGCGCCACGGCAGACAAGAACTCCTCGTCGGGCAGCACGCGGATCGTGGCCTTCGTCTCGTCTTTGATCTGCGACTCGCACTCCGCGCTTCCACACCATCCTGCGTAGACGAAGCCGCCCTTGCCGTCCATCAGCTCGCGGAAGTCGTCATAGCTGATGCGATGGCGAATGCTGTTGTGCTCGCGGCGCTCGCGAGCGGCGATGAGCATGTCTTCTTGCAGTCGCATCAGCAATTCGGCGACGTCTTCCCCGACGGTATCGAGCGAGACGGGACGTTTCTCCCGGTTGTCGCGCCGTACGAGGACGCCCTGATTCTTCTCGAGATCGCGGGGACCGAGCTCCATGCGAAGGGGCACACCGCGCAGTTCCCACTCGTAGTACTTGGCGCCCGGCTTGATCCCTTCGCGCGCGTCGACGTGGACACGCAAGCGGCCTGGATCGCGCCGCTCCCACTCGGTGAGCCGCGCAGTGACGCGCTCCGCGGCTTCGAGCATGCGGCTCCGCTCCTCGTCGGTCTTGTAGATGGGGACGATCACGAGCTCGATGGGCGCGAGCAGCGGCGGAACACGGAGTCCGTTGTCGTCGCCGTGCGTCATGACCAATCCGCCGACGAGTCGCGTCGAGACGCCCCAGCTGGTATTCCAGGCGAACTCCTGCCCGCCGTGCTCCGCCTGGAACTTGAGGTCGAAGGCCTTGGCGAAATTCTGTCCGAGGTTGTGCGAGGTGCCGGCCTGCAGCGCCTTGTTGTCCTGCATCATCGCCTCGCACGCGTAGGTGCGAACCGCTCCGGCGAATCGCTCGGCGTCGGTCTTCTGGCCGGTGATCACCGGCATCGCCATCCACCCTTCCATGAAATCCCGATACACGCCGAGCATGCGGCGCGCCTCTTCTTCGGCTTCGTCGTGGGTGGCGTGTGCGGTATGTCCCTCTTGCCAGAGGAACTCGAGCGTGCGCAGGAACAGGCGCGTTCGCATCTCCCAGCGGACGACGTTGGCCCACTGGTTCATCAATAGAGGCAGGTCGCGATAGCTCTGCACCCATTTGGCGAACATCGAGTAGATGATCGTCTCGGACGTCGGACGGATGACGAGCGGCTCATCCAGCTTCTTTCCGCCGCCGTGCGTAACGACGGCGACCTCGGGAGCGAAGCCCTCGACGTGCGCCGCTTCCTTGTGCAGAAAGCTCTCGGGAATCAGCAGCGGGAAGTACGCATTCTGGTGACCCGTCGCCTTGAACATGTCATCGAGCGCGCGCTGCATCCGTTCCCAAATGCCGTAGCCATTGGGACGAATGACCATGCAGCCGCGCACCGGCGAGTAGTCGGCGAGCTCGGCGCGCAGCACCACCTCGTTGTACCACGCGCTGAAATCAGCCTCGCGTGTCGTGAGCTTCTTGTCGTCAGCCATTGGTCGTTCGTTCGAGAGTACTAAAGTCCGAGATTCGTGAGCAGCCCGTCCCAAGCGGGCGGCGGGTCCGGGTTCCACGTGTGACGTGCCGCCGTGGGGTCGCCATCCGCGTCGTGCAACGTCAATACCCAACCCGCTCCCGCGGACTTGGCCGCCTTGACTTGTTTCATGAGCGGCTGTGCGCGAAGGGCGTACTCGACGCTCACGCCGTGATGTCGAAGCGCGGTCGCAGCGCGACGCACGTTGTCCTGGCTCGCCGGTCCGCCCGCCGCCACCCACACCTGCGGCCCTTCGACTCGCGCAGACAAGAGTCCGCGCTCGCGCAGGAGCTCGGCGAGCACGACGTCACCCATCCCGAATCCCAGCGCGGGAAGGTCCACCCCACCCAGCGAATGGAGCAAGGTATCGTATCGTCCGCCGCCGCAGATCGCGCGAAGCTCGCCCTTTGCGTCGAACAGCTCGAAGACGATGCCGGTGTAGTACGCCAACCCGCGCACGATCTTGAGATCGACCGTCACCCACTCGAGAACGCCGAGCCCCTCGAGGTACGCAAAATATCGCCGAAGCTCGCCGAGCAGCGCGCTGACCTCGTCCGATCCGGCAAACTTGCGCTCGATGTCGTCGAGTGTCACCTCGCCCATGACGCTGAGCAGCGACTCGATGTGTTCCGCGGTCAATCCGAGCCCGGCGAGCTTCTCGCGGGAGACGTCACGCGGCTGCCGGTCGAGCTTGTCGATGACGCCGAACACCGCCGCCGCGGTGTCGTCGCCCACGCCCATCGTGGCGAGAATGGCTCGAAGCAAGCGTCGGTCGGAGACGCGCGCGCGCACGTCGTTCGACGACAAGCCGCAGCCGCGCATGACTTCGATGGCGACGGCCAGCAGTTCGGCGTCGGCGGTGACGTCGGCTTCGCCGATGAGATCGACGTTGAGCTGAAAATGCTCGCGAAGCCGGCCGCGCTGCTGGCGCTCGTAGCGAAAGAGCTGCGGGATCGAAAACCAGCGAACCGGCTTCCGCAGCGCGTTCGCCTTTGCCGACGCCATGCGGGCCAGCGTCGGAGTCATCTCGGGTCGCAGCGAGATCTCGCGTCCGCCCTTGTCGACGAAGTTGTAGAGCTGGCCCACGATCTCGTCGCCGCTCTTCTTCGTGTACAGCTCGAGCGGTTCGAGGGGCGGGCCGTCGTATTCGACGAAGGCGAACCGACGCGCAACGTCACGCCACACGCCCATGATGTGGGCGCGTTCGGCGAACTGTTCGGGATAGAAATCGCGGAAACCGGGGAGGGCGGCCTGAGCCATCCAACAAAGCTACCCACTTAGCGCTGACACCTGCAACCGCGACATCGCGTCTCCAACGGTGTGAAACGAGCCGGTGA
>DASVYG010000147.1:0-1742 GCA_036392315.1 Gemmatimonadaceae bacterium | reverse complement strand
ACCTGACGCCAGAGCGACATGTTATCCCTCGGCGTTCAGCAGGCGCGCAACAGCCGAGACGCGCCGCCGCCAATCCGCGGTTTCCACGTCGAGTTGCTTCCTGCCGGCGCGCGTGAGCGAATAGAACTTGGCGCGACGTGAATTCTCGGTTTGCCGCCATTCGGCGTCGAGCCATCCGGCCCGCTCCAGGCGCTGTAGCGCGGTGAGAAGCGATCCCGGATTGACCTTGAAGACGCCGCGTGAAATCTGCTCGACACGGCGCGCGATCCCGAACCCATGCATCGGCTCGAGACTGAGCGTCTTGAGAATCAGCATGTCGAGCGTGCCTTGAATGACGTCGGTGTTCGGCTCGTCCACGCAAGCTCCGGCGAATGGCGACCGGTGCATGATACGTCGCCGTCATCTTGATTGTCAAGATGTGACAATCAAGGCTTGTGTCTGTTGGTCCGATGCTATCGGGCTACGTCGCGCTAGGGCCGCTTCGACCGCCTCGACGCCAAGTCGCGAGCCGTGTCGCGTGTGTTGGGGCTCGTAGTTTGCCGCGCGCGGGCCGCGGCGCTCGTGTCGGACGGCGCGGGACTCATGGCTCCGCCCGGCGTCACGCCGCCCGGAGGCACCTGGCCCGCCGCCGAGCCGGCGCCGATCCCGTTGGTGTCGGCTGCGTTGTTGCTCCCATTCTTGCACGCCGCGAACGCGAGCGATGCGAGCGCGACGGTGAGCACTCTCCATGATGACCGCTGCATGGTCCCCTCCTCACGAACGAGCCGAACGAGCGCGAACGGCCTCGAATCGTGCAAGGACCGTGCGTGTTCTTCGGGCGTGCCAAGGACGCCGACAGGAGATTCACCAACAGCCGAGCGGCGCCAGGATTAGTCGCCACGAGTTGCTCCTCGAGCGAGAGGGCGACGTAGATGAAAGCCCCCCGACCGACGCGCGTCGCGAGAATGGCTGCCGCCGTCGAATGATGGTTATCATCGTCGATCTCGATCATCGGGCGATAGTGCACATCGAACGTGGCCGGCAGTTCTCGGGCACGCGGCCCGAACCAGTCGGCGAAATCCGCTTGCGTTATTCGATTCGGCCAATCGAGCAGGCTGGAATGCGGGGCCATGATGCGGATAGCGGTTCGTGGCTCGAGTGCTGTGATCGCGTTGGGCGCCGCGAAGCCGATTGGATGCGGCAGCACGCCGGGTGCGAGCAGCTCGTCTCTGCCATACAGCACGACCACTGTCCCCCCGTGCTCGGCGAACTGTCGTACCGCCGCGGCGTTCGGCAGCAGGGCGTCGACGTCGGCGTAGGCACGCGGCGCGATGAGAATCGTCGAATAGAAGGAGAGATCGGCGATACCAAGCATCGCCGCGTCGATGGGGTAGGCCGGCACGCCCAGCTCGACGAGCCGTGATTCGAGCTCGTCGTCGTGACTGCCTTTCACGACCGCGACACGCAGCTTGGATGGCAGGCGAAGATCGACGACCTGCACGCTATCACTCGCGCGGCGAGGATAGCGTTGCGTGGCGATATGAGGATACTCGAACGAAAGCAAGCCCGTATTGGCCGTCACTTGGCCGGGATTGATTAGCGGCGGAACCCTTCCCGCTGGCTTCCCGCCCGACTGCTGAACGGTCACGAATCTGTCGGCTCGCTCCGTGACGGCGACTTGGATCGGGTATTCGCCCATTGGCCACCGCCCGCGGACGCGAAAGAACACCGTGCGTGCGCCGAAGGATGGCAACACGACGGTG
>DASVYG010000146.1:0-1945 GCA_036392315.1 Gemmatimonadaceae bacterium | reverse complement strand
TCACCGTTGAACGCGTACCTCGCGATGACCGTCGACCGGTCGTCCTTTCGCGTATCCGCAACCAAGAACTCATACGTCTCGAGCGGCAGGTTGCGATCGGCGTCGGCGATGCGCGGTGACGATTTCGGCGTGTGTCGCACTTCGGGCGGCAGCACTCGTTCGATCGCCACTTGAAGCTCCGTGCGGTCGGCGTCGGAGATCACGCCAACGGTGATGGCGCGTTTGATCTTCTCGGTCAGGAGCGCGCGCGCGGGCAGCTCGACGTTGCGATTCCTCTCCGACCAATCCTTGAGCGCTTCGATTTCCTGATCGAGCAATCGTCCATCTTCCGTGATCGTGCTGCAAAGCTCGATCAACTCGACGCCAGCGTCACTCGCCTGCTGTTTCGCAGTGAGTGAGACCTGGTGCGGTGCGCTCATTGTCTAGCAGCCTCCTCGGGCGTGGCGATGGGGGCGGGCTGGGTGGGATTGAAGCGACGTCAGCAACAGCGGCGAATATATCGATCCTCTATGCCAATGCACCAGTGGGGAATCTCATACAGCTAGTAGGAGGAATTGCCTACACGCGGTCGTCACAGTGGTGTCGCGCGATCGCCGCGATACGCTCGCGCTAAGATTTTGCCTCGACATGCAACACGGTCATCATCCCAGCACCCAAATGCTCGGCGATGTGGCAGTGCAGCATCCACGCACCCGGGTTGGATGCGTCGATCAAGAGATCGACGGTCGACCCGACGGGGATGAGCGCGGTATCCTTCCAGACCAGGTTCTTGGTCGCCACCCCGTCCCGGGCCACCACGAGCATCCGCTGGCCGTGCAGATGGATGGGGTGCTGCATGGGATGAAACGACTTGGGATCATTGAAGATACGGAGCTTGACGACCGACCCTCGAGCGACGCGCCAGTCGATGTCCATGTTCTCTTTGCCGGTGGCGTCGTCGCGCAGAATCCAGCGCACCTGCTTGGCCGTCGACAGCCAATTCATGTCCGGCATGCCGTCGACCCATTCGACCGGCGCGAAGTAGGCCGTGTCCACATTCATGAACTGAACCGTCGCCAACGGCAGCGTGTTGGTGGCCACGGTCAGCGTGAGCGACTTGTCGGGCGGTTTATCGAAGTACTGGCGATACCGCTCGATGTCGCGCGACACGGCGTCGTTGGCGCGAAGGGTGGTGAATTGCTTGCCGTAATCCGGCGCGGCGGGGCCCGGGCCAACCGTCACAAAGCCGAGGGTGTCGACCTCGGGCGAGAACTCGCCGGCGTAATGGTTGATCGCCTGGATGGCGTTGACCACGGCCATCCGCCCCGGCCGATCGAACCGCACCTCGACGACATATCGCTCGGCGGGCGCCAGCACCACGCTCGGCACCATCTCCTCACGCTCGAACTTGCTCACGTCCGACGCCACGACTTTGATCGGCGCGCCGCCGAACGACAGGTTGTAAGTTCGTGAATTCGAGACGTTGGTGATGAAGAATCGCACGACCTCACCCTTCTTGGCGGCGAGCGAATAGCGCGGCTCGCCGTTCACGAGCAGCACGTTGCCGACGCGTCCCATGAGCGCGAAATCCGGCGATTCCTTGCCGAACGGGATCAGCGTGTCGCCGTTCACCAACAGGTCATCGAGCACCAGCATCTGCTCGCGATTGACCGCCGAGTAGTAGTCGCGGTCGGGCGAATCGACGAGCATGTTGCCGAACAATCCCATGTCCTGCTCGATGTCCTCGCGCACGTGCGGGTGATACCAGTAGATGCCGGCGTCGGGAAAGTGCACCGTGTACGTGAAGTCGCCGCGGGGCATGACCGAATCTTGCGTCAAACCCGGAACGCCATCGAACCGGTTGTCCAATCGCACGCCGTGCCAATGCACGGTGCTCGGCAGATCGATGCGGTTGTGAAAGCGGACGGTGATCGTGGCGTTCTGCGGCACGCGGATGAGCGGCCCC
>DASVYG010000145.1:0-4074 GCA_036392315.1 Gemmatimonadaceae bacterium | reverse complement strand
AGCACCCGCGAAAAACCGGTGGTGTGGCGGCAAGCACTCGCGGTCGTCGCGCAAGCCATACTCGTTGGCGTCGTCGGAGCGGTGGTGGTCTGGTTGCTCTGACGCTCGAGTGAAATTCTCGCTGCGCGTCATTCCGCCGGCGGTTTCGCCGGCGGCGGAGCACCCCTCGGCCGGAGCGGCGGCAGCCCACCCGGCTTTCCGCGCTCGGGAAGCAAATATTGTCCCTCGGGTGGCTCGTTGTAGCCGCGATGACACGTTGCGCACGTGATTTTCGGCGTGTCTTTGGGGTAAAGCTTGGGCAGCGTCACGAGATTGATGTCGTTCTGCATTTGCTGCATGAAGCGCGCGCGGCGTTTGTCGTTCGACGTATCGCTCGCGAAGTTGCCCTGCGGCGCGAAGCGGTGGCAGTTGGTGCAGTTCCAACTCAAAGCCTCGCCATAGTCCTTGTCCATCTTCCGGACGAGCTCCGCCGCCGTGATGCCCTTGAGCACCTGCACGTTCTCGAAGACCTGTTCGGCGGGCTCGTTCTCTCGACCGGCGATCTTGTGCATGACTTGCGCGACGTAATTCGCGCGAAGCTTGGCGAGACTGTCGCGCGACGGGGGAACGCGCCGGACGATGGCTGTTGGCGGCTCTGACACACCTGGCTGCGCCGACGGTGCCGACGTAGGACCCGGCGCTGGCGCCGGCGTGGACGGCGCGCGAGTGCAAGAAAGCAACGCCACGAAGCTGCCAAAAACTGCGACTCGACGGCGCACCGCCATGGATTACCTCAATGATTGGAGCGTGATCGTGGAAGGAAGCGGAGATCTATTTCGTTACGGCTTTGCCCGGCCCGACGTTGGCGCCCACTTGGCGATCCGTCCTTTCGGGCCGGCCGCCCACCCGTCGGTGCCCGACGCGAAGACGATGCTGTTGTAGGCGACTGTGTCGACCATCGCCCAGCTCTCGCCGGCATCGCTCGACGTGGCGGTGCCGGCCAGGCCGACCGCCACGAGTGACCGGCCATCCGTGCCCGGCACGTATGCCACCGCCGACATGTATCCCGGTGGCAGGGGACCGCGCGCCAGACGCCACGTCTGCCCGCCGTCGCTCGTGACCGCGACGTTGTCGAAGGCTTGTTTGGGCTTGCTGTACTCACCGCCCACGGCGACACCGTTGCGAGCGTCTCTGAATGCGACGGAAAAAATTCCCGACGCCGAATTGCCGGCGTGAATCGGCGTGTCCGCGACACTCCAGGTGCGACCGCGATCGCTCGAGTGAAAGACGCGGGCTCGCGGACCGCCGCCGGTGCCGATCCAGACGTTCGACGTGCCCTGCACCGTGAGACACGTTCCACTGGCGGCGAACGCCGCTTCGCCGGGCAGCACCGCCGTCGCGCCGGTCGCGGCGACTCGTGCCCAGCTTCGCCCACCGTCGTCAGTCGCGAGAATGAACAGTTGGCCGCCAACCGGATCGCTCAACGCGATTCCGTGTTGCGGGTCCCAAAAGGCGAGCGCATCGAGGAACACGCCCGGCTGGTTGGTCTCGAACTGTCTGGTCCACCGACTCCCGTCGTCGGTGTGAAAGATCTGCGCCTGCCCCTGCTCGGCAGGTCCGGCGCTCAACGTCCACGCGACGGTGGGCGATGCCGCCGCGATGGCGCGGAGATCGAGCGTCGATCCAGATGTGATCGTATCCACTTTCCAGGTGCGCCCGCCATCCGTCGAATGGGCCACGCGATTCTTGGTGCCGCTCGCCCACACGACCGTCCGGCTGAGGGCAACCAAGCCGCGAAACTCGGCGTCGGTCCCGCTCTGCTGTGGAATCCACTGTGCATGCGCAGGCACCGCGGCGAGCCAGAGCGCGGGCACAAACAGACGCTTCATTCGCATATCCTCATGATAGTATTCATCCCCACCAGAACGCGGCCGCGATGATTCCATAGAGACCAATCAGCGCGACGCCCTCGAGCCAGATCGTCTCGCCGTCGTTCACGATGATCGCCGACGTCAGTGTCGTCAGCAGCAACGCCGCGATCAAGAGGGGCGGCATGGCCAGCGTGAGTACGGCGCCGCCGAGTGCCGACGAGATCAGCACCAGGACGGGCGCGACGACGAGCGCGATGAGCAGCGAGCTGTTGAGAATGACGCTCATCGCGTAGTCGGGCCGGTTCTTGGCGGCCAGGCGAATCCCCGCGACGTTCTCGACCGCGTTGCCGGCGATAGCGACGATCACGATGCCGGCGAACGCCTGCGAGATGTGCAGCGTCTCGATCGCCGGCTCGAGCGCGGCGACGAACCACTCCGACACGAACGCCGCACCGACGGACGCCACGCCGAGCACGGCCAAGGCGGCGGGCATCGACCACCGCTCCGCTACCGCCTCCTGCTGCTCCGCATGGCGAACCGAGCGCGCGGGGTCTGACGTGAGCGAGAACGGTATACTTGCGACGAATACTCCAAGCAGCAGAATCGAGCACGCGATGCTCAGCACATGCTCGTGCGTGGCCGCCGGCGTATGGAGCTCGGCGGCAAGGGTCGGGATGGTGAGTGCGGTGACGGCGAGCATCATCATCGACGCGATCATCCGCGGCGCTTCGGCGTCGAAATGCAAGCGACCGTGTTTGAGCCCGCCGACGAGAATCGCGATCCCGAGCACGAGCAGTGAATTGGCGAGGATCGATCCGATCAGCGCCGCTTGCACGACCTGCAGCAGCCCGGCGCGAAGGCTGAACGCGCAGACGAGCAGCTCGGGAAGGTTGCCGAGTGCCGACTGCAGCAGGCCAGTGGCGCGCGGGCCGATGTGCGAGCCGACCTGCTCGGTGCCCTGCGACACGTTCATCGCGAGGAGCGACAGCGCGGCCGCGGTAGCGACGAAGGTGAAAACGTCGTTGGCGTGCCCAAAATGGAGCGCGGCAGCGCCGACGACCATGACTCCCGTGGCGACGAAGCTGATGATGTCGGTACGCTTGATCACACCCGGTGCCGGAAAGAAGAGACGCGCGAATCTAACACGACCGAGGCAGACATGCGTGCTGTTGCCGCATAGCTTCCTACCGAGCTCACCTCACTCATCATCACGTCTTCTCGATGCTCGATCTCTCGATGATTCGCGGCGCGCGCGAGCGCATCGCCGGACGGCTGCACGTCACGCCGACGATGTCCTCTCGGCGCATCGGCGACGCCGTTGGTGTTCGACTGTTCCTCAAGTGTGAGAATCTGCAGAAGACGGGGTCATTCAAGCCGCGCGGCGCGCTGAACAAACTCAGTCAGCTCGACGACGCGGCACGCGCTCGCGGCGTCGTCACGGTGTCGGCGGGCAATCACGCGCAGGCTTTGGCGTGGGCCGCGCGATCCGTTGGCGTCAAGGCAACGGTGGTCATGCCGACGGTGGCGTCGCCGGCCAAGGTGGCCGCGAGTCGCGGGTACGGCGCCGAAGTCGCGTTGCACGGCGCGTCGGGCATCGAGGCGTTCAAGTACGCTCACGAGCTCGAGCGCGACCGCAGGCTGACGTTCGTGCATCCGTTCGACGACGAGCTCATATGCGCCGGCGCGGGAACGGCGGGTCTCGAGCTGGTCGAGCAACTGCCCGATGTCGATGTCGTCGTGATCGGAATTGGCGGCGGCGGCCTAATCTCGGGAATGGTCGTGGCGATCAAGGAGATGAATCCGAAAGTCCGCGTGTACGGTGTCGAGCCGACAGGTGCCTCGTCCATGCGCCAAAGTCTCGATGCGGGACACGCGGTGCATCTTCAGTCCGTCAACACGATCGCCGACGGCCTGGCCGCGCCGATGGCCGGAGAGATCAACTACGAGATCGTGCGTCGCTACGTGGACGATGTGGTGTTGATCGACGACGACGTCATCGCTCGCGGCGTGCGCGAGCTGTTGTCGAGCGCCAAGCTGCTCGCTGAGCCGGCGGGCGCCGCGGCGACGGCCGCGGTGATGACGCGCGCCATTCCGCTGCGCGACGGCGAGCGTGTGGCGGCGGTCGTGAGCGGCGGGAACATCGACTTACAGAAGTTGGCGGCGATGCTCGCGTAGTTGCTTAGTTACTGGTAACTAGCCACGATCGCGAAACGCGTACATCGTC
>DASVYG010000144.1:0-1567 GCA_036392315.1 Gemmatimonadaceae bacterium | reverse complement strand
GCGGCGCTGCACGACGAGCACTTCAAGGTCATCGTGCACGTCGTGATCGAGGGGAAACATCTCACCGGGACAGTCGACGACCCGTGCACCGCCGCGCCGTTGCCGAGCGGTCGCACGCCTGACAATCACTGGCCGCCCGATCGGCAGGTGTCCTGCTACTGGCCGTTTCACAAATCTGTGATGGACGACGGCGTCGACGGCTGGTGGCCCGACCAGGGCGACGGCTTCGACGGACCGTCGGAGCTCAATCGGCACCGAATGTATTGGGAGGGCACGCAGCGCTATCGGCCGAACGAGCGTCCGTTCGCGCTGCACCGCAACGCGTCGGCCGGAGTGCAGCGCTACGGCGGATTGATCTGGAGCGGCGACGTGCAATCGCGTTGGGAAACGCTCGAGACCCACGTTCCCGTCGCGATCAACACGGGGCTGTCTGGATTGCCCTATTGGGGAACGGACATCGGCGGATTCATTCCGACGGCCGAGTACACGGGCGAGCTGCACGTGCGCTGGTTTCAGTTCGCCGCGTTCTGCCCCGTGTTTCGCGCGCACGGACGCAACTGGCACCTGCGATTGCCGTGGGGTTGGGACGGCGGCGACGGCGGCCCGCCGGAGACAAACAACTTCCACCTCGATCCCACCGAGCTTCACAATGCTCAGGTCGAACCGATCTGCCGGAAATACCTCGAGCTCCGGTATCGATTGATGCCGTACCTGTACACGGCGGTTCGCGAGTGTCACGACACCGGAATGCCGATCATGCGCGCATTGTGGTTGCACCATCCAGACGACGCCACCGCAGTCGCGCGCGGCGACGAGTATCTCTGGGGTCGCGATATTCTCGTCGCGCCGGTGGTGGAGAAGGGCGCCACGTCGCGCCGGTTGTACTTACCACGTGGAGCGTGGTTCGATTTCTGGACCGAAGAACGAAATGACGGTGGCCGCGAGATCGAACGAAACGTCGATCTCGAAACGATGCCGCTCTACGTGCGCGCCGGAGCGATTGTGCCCATGGGTCCGGTCAAGCAGTATACCGAGGAGCCGAGCAACGAGCCGATGACGATCGTGGTCTATCCGGGTGTCGACGGCGCGTCGGCATGGTATGAGGACGATGGTCATTCATTCGACTACCGCCGCGGTCAATGGATGCGCGTGTCCATGACGTGGCGCGACGCGACCCGTCGGCTGTCGCTCCGATTGGTTCCGGGGTCCCGGATGCTGGCGCCGCTTTCAAGAGCAATCGAGATCCGCGTCGCCGGCTCGACGAAGACGACGCGGGTGACTTTCACGGGCAAGCCAGTGTCGGTGACCCTCGCCTGAGCAACGTCGGAATAGTCGGCGATGTGAGCATTTCTCGATCGGCGGCGACTTACTTATATAGAGGTAGAGGACGACGAGCGGTTCAGTGCGCGCGGCGCCCTGCGGCAGGTTCTGCCGTGTGATCATTTCGGCTGTCGCTGCGACTAGTAAGTAGAGGGCAGACACAACAAGACGCGTGTCGACCATCGCAATGCGTGCGTGGTCAAACACGTTTCGTGGTCCGACCGACGGCGTCCCACCGGCAACCTTC
>DASVYG010000143.1:0-23665 GCA_036392315.1 Gemmatimonadaceae bacterium | reverse complement strand
CATCGAGCACCTCTCGAAGACGTATGGCAACGGCACCCGGGCGCTCAACGATGTCTCGCTGACCATTCCGCAGGGAATGTTCGGACTGCTCGGTCCCAACGGGGCGGGGAAGTCCACGCTGATGCGAATTCTCGCCACGCTGCAAGAGGCGGATTCAGGTACGGCGCATCTGGGCGACGTCGACGTGCTTCGCGACAAGGACGCCGTTCGTCGGACCCTCGGCTATTTGCCGCAGGAGTTCGGGCTGTATCCCAAGGTCACGGCCGAAGATCTGCTCGACCATTTCGCGGTGCTCAAGGGCATTACTGACCGCAACGAGCGCCGTCGCATCGTCGACGCGCTGTTCGAGCAGACCAACTTGCAGAGCGCGCGCGGACAACAGCTCGGCGCCTACTCCGGCGGTATGCGACAGCGGTTCGGGATCGCCGTCGCGCTCCTCGGCAAGCCCGGTTTGATCATTGTCGACGAGCCTACGGCCGGCCTCGATCCGGCCGAACGCGTTCGTTTTCTCAATTTGCTGGCCGAGCTCGGGGAGAATGCCGTCGTCATCCTGTCGACGCACATCGTCGACGACGTGAGCGACCTGTGTTCGCGAATGGCGATCATCGATCGCGGAGAGATTCGCCTCGAGGCCGAGCCCGCGACGGCGATCCTCGATCTGCACGGCAAGATTTGGCAGCGCGCCGTGGACCGCGCGCAGCTGGCGGAATTTCAACGGACCCACTCGGTGGTCTCTACCAAATTGGCGGGCGGCAAGACGGTCGTGCGCGTGCTCGCTGAGGTACCGCCGTCGCCCGAGTTCGAGCCGGCGAGTGCCACGTTGGAGGATGTGTACTTCGCGGCACTCCGGCGGGCGCCCGCTGCAGTATGAGGCAGTTTGTCGCCATTCTAGGCTGGGAAGTCCGGTACTACCTCCATCGCGTCTCGACGTGGGTGTACTTCGCGATCTTCTTCGCGATGGCGTTCTTCTTCATGCTCGCGGCGGCCGGCGCCTGGCCCGACATCAACTTCGCGCTCGGCAGCGGCGGCAAGGTGCTCGCCAATGCGCCGTCGGCGCTGGCGTCGGTCATCCCGGTGTTGTCGCTGTTCGGCGTGTCGATTACCGCGGCGCTCGCGGGGAACGCACTCTATAAAGATTACGAAGCACACGCCGATCCCCTGTTCTACACGACGCCGGTGAGCAAGGCGGCGTTCCTCGGTGGCCGCTTCGTCGGGACGTTGTTTGTCAACGCGTTGGTGACGACGGGGATCGGGCTCGGCGCGTTCGTGGCCACGGTGTCGCCGTGGGTTCAAGCCGACAAGCTCGCGACGTTCCGGGCGATGTCGTACCTACAGCCGTACTTCGGCATCGTGCTGCCGAATCTGGTGCTGACGGCGGCGATCTTCTTCGCGCTCGTCGCGCTCACGCGACAGATGCTGCCCAACTACGTCGGCGGAGCGCTGCTCCTGATCGGATACTTGCTCGCCGGGAGTCTGCTTTCAGACATCGACGACAAGCGACTCGCCGGTCTCATCGACCCATTCGGTTTGCGCGCGCAATCGGCGCTCACCCAGTACTGGTCGATCGCCGAGAAGAACGACCGTCTGGTGCCGCTGACCGGTGTGCTGCTCATGAATCGCCTCATCTGGCTTGGCGTCGCCGCCGCGATCTTTGTCGCGGCGTACTTACGGTTTCGTTTCGCACACTCGCTGAGTGACAGCCAGTCCGCGCGACCAGCGGCCGAACCGATTGCCGCCATGGACGTCGTCGCTATTGCTGGCGAGGAGTTGCTGGCGCCGGTTCGGACGACGGCACTCCCGGCCACGACGCGGCACTTCGACGCTGCCGCTCGATGGGTGCAGTTCCGGTCGGTCTTCAGCCGGTCCTTCTGGCGCATCGTCCGCAGCCGATACTTCGGCGCGATCGTCGGCGGCGGGCTGCTGTATCTGATCGTTGCTGCCCGCGCCGCGGGGAAACTGTTCGGCACCGACACGTGGCCTGTGACGTATCAGATGGAGAGCGTCCTCAGCGGATCGTTCGGCATTTTCATTCTCGTCATCACCGCCTTCTACTCGGGCGAGCTGGTGTGGGCCGAGCGGGATGTGAAGCTCAATCAGATCTACGACGCGGCGCCGGTCGCGACGTGGGTCACGTTCCTGGCCAAGCTGGCGGCGCTGGCCTGCGTCATCCTGGTTCTTCTCGGCGTGACCATGCTCGCCGGCATCGCGACGCAGACGGCGCGCGGCTACTACCGTTTCGAGATCCCGCTCTATGTCCAGTCGTTGCTCGGCGTCCGATTCATCGAGTATTTGCTGATTGCCGTGTTGGCGATGACGATCCACGTCGTCGTCAACCACAAGTATCTGAGCCATCTGCTCGTTGTGCTGTTCTATATCGGCATCGGGCTGCTCTCGAGCCTCGGCTTCGAGCACGGGCTGTATCAGTACGGGTCCGACTCCGGGATGACGTATTCGGACATGAACGGCTGGGGCCCGTATGTCTGGCCGTTCGTCTGGTGGAAGCTGTACTGGAGCGCGGTCGCCGTGCTCATGCTCGTCGCCGCCGATCTGCTGTGGGTACGAGGAGAAGAGACGGAGATCGGCGCGCGTCTGGAGTTGGCGCGCCGCCGGTTCGTCGGCCCCATGCGCTCGGCGACCGGCGCCGTCGGGCTGGCCGCCATTGGGCTCGGTGCATTCATATTATATAATACTACGGTACTGAACACGTACCGCTCGAGCAAGGCGGAACGGCGCATCCGCGTCGAGCGCGAGCGCCTCTACAAGCGGTTCGAGCACGCGCCGCAGCCGAGGATCACGGCCATTACGGTGGCGGTCGACCTGTATCCGTCCACCGGAGACGCCGTCATCACCGGCCAATACGTGCTGCGCAACAAGACGGCCGTGCCGATCGACTCGATCCACATCGCGATGGACGAGGATCTGGAGATTCGGCGCATGGACTACGATCGTGCGTCGAGCCGGGTGCTGGTCGACCGGCCGCGCGACTATATCATCGATCGTCTCGAGCGGCCGCTCGCGCCCGGCGATTCACTCGTGATGCACTTTGTGCTGGGCCGCATCAAGCATGGCTTCCCGAACGACATTCGAGAGGTCGCCGTCGCCGGCAATGGCACGTTCCTCGAGAACATCAGCTTCATGCCCGAGATCGGCTACGACTCGCGGGCCGAAATCCAGGATGAGGAAACGCGCAAGAAGCAACATCTTCCGCCGCGCGAGCGGATGCGGCCGCCGACCGACACGTCGACCTGGTCGACCAACTACATCAGCCGCGATGCCGACTGGCTCCGGTACGACGCAACCATCAGCACTGATCTCGACCAGATCGCGATCACGTCGGGGTATCTGCAGCGAGAGTGGACGGCCAACGGCCGTCGCTATTTCCATTACACCATGGACGCGCCGATCCTGAATCTGTGGGCGATTCAATCGGCGCGGTACGCCGTCCGTCGGGCGAAATGGCGCGACGTCGACATCGAGATCGACTATCACCCGAGCCACGCTTACAACGTCGATCGCATGATCGACGCGGTGAAGAAATCGCTCGAGTACTACTCGACCAATTTCGCGCCGTATCAATACCACCAGCTTCGGATCGTCGAGTTCCCGCGGTACGCCGCGTTTGCGCAGTCGCTGCCGAACACTATCCCGTTCTCCGAAGCGATCGGGTTCATCGCGCGAGTCGAAGGCCCGGACGATGTCGACTACCCATTCTACGTCACGGCACACGAAGTCGCGCACCAGTGGTGGGCGCACCAACTGGTCGGTGCCGACGCGCAGGGTTCGACCATGCTTTCCGAGACGCTCGCGCAGTATTCCGCTCTCATGGTCATGGAGAAGGAATTCGGGCCGGCGAATATGCGGAAGTTTCTCGAGTACGAGCTGAATAGCTACCTGACTGGTCGCGGCACGGAGCGCAGAAAAGAAGTGCCCCTCGAGCTCGTCGAGAACCAGCCGTACATTCATTACAACAAAGGATCGCTCGTCACGTACGCGATGCGCGATTACATCGGCGAGGACCGGATGAACCACGCCATTCGCGGCGTGCTCGATGCCACGCGATTCCGCGGACCGCCCTATCCCACGTCGCTCCAACTCGTCGATTCGCTCCGCGCCGTCACACCGGACTCGCTCAAGTATCTCATTGCCGACCTGTTCGAGAACATCACGCTCTACGAGCTCAAGACGGATTCCGTCGTGGCCAACCCCGCGCCGGATGGACGCTACGCCGTCGACGTCTACGTGAACGCGAAGAAGCTTCGAGCCGACAGCGTCGGCAAAGAGACCGAGCAACGGATGAACGACTGGATCGACATCGGCGTGTTCGCCAAGGCGCCGGCGACGCACGACCCGAAGATCGATGACAAGGTCGGCATTCCACTCTATCTCGAGAAGCACCGGATCACGTCTGGCGCGCAGAAGATCACCGTGATCGTGGAGGGAGCTCCGTACCGCGCCGGCATCGATCCGCTGCACAAGCTGATCGACCGGATCACGACCGATAACACGATGGGCGTGCGCGTCCGCCGGGCACCAGCGGCTCCAGCCCGAGCGACAGCTCGTCCCTGAAATGATCTTCAATACTCATCAGAGAGACGGCGCACCGATGCGCTCAACTGCTCGCCATTGCTCGCGGCTCACTTCGACCATTGCGGCGCTCGTCTGCCTCGCGCCCGCTGCCGCGGCGCAGCGACACATTCTGCCCGTCGCGCAGCACCAGTTCGACCTCGTGCGCCCGATCTTCTCCGGGCAGAACGCGTACGAGCAAGTAGCGTTCATGGATCAGTACTTTCGGTGGCCGGGCAACACGGGATTCAACGCCAGCATTCACCGCGTTGAGGATATTCTAAAGGCGGCCGGCTATGTCGAGGAATCGTCGGCGAAGCCGGGCGACGTGCTGACCTACCGAGTCGAGCATCGCCCGATGCGCACTCCGGCGTGGGAGCCGCTCGACGCCAGTGTGACGATTGCCGGCGAGCGCGACCCGGTGCTGAGCTTCGCGACGAACCGCAACATGTTGGCGATCAATTCGTTTTCGACGCCGGATACGGGGATCGTCGCCCAAGTCGTCGACGTTGGAACCGGAAGCGCGGCCGAATACGATCGCACGCCCGTGGCGGGAAAGATCGTGCTCGCGGAGGGGAATGTTGGCCGTGTGTTCGGCGACGCGGTCCAGAAGCGCGGTGCGCTTGGTGTCTTCGCGTACAACATGCCGGCCTACACGCAGCCCGCCGTGCACACGCACTCGATCCAGTTCGGGTCGGTCGCGTATGACAGCACGAAGAAAGGTTGGGGCATGCCGATCTCGCGCGACGCGTTGGAGCGGCTGCGTGCCGCGATAGCGAAAGGCCCGCTCATGGTCCGCGTTCGCACGAGCGTGAAGATGTATCCGTCGGACGAGTTGACGCTCGTGGCCGAAGTCCACGGCAGCGTGGCGCCGGCGGAACGTTTCGTTCTGAGTGCCCACGTCCAAGAGCCCGGGGCGAACGACAACGCGTCCGGCGTCGGCGACCTGAGCGAGATGGCGCGCGTGCTCGGGACGCTCGCGCGCAACGGATCGGCGCGACCCAAGCGAACGATCACGATGTTGTTCGGCCTCGAGATCACCCAGACGCGCAACTTTCTCGCCGACGACTCCGTTCGCACGCGGGGCGTGAAATGGGGACTGAGCCTCGACATGACGGGCGAAGACACCAAGAAGACCGGCGGAACGTTCCTCATCGAGAAGATGCCCGATCCGTCGGCGATCTGGACGCGCGGCGAGGATCACCACACCGAGTGGGGCGGCAGTCCGGTCACGAAAGCGCAGCTGGTGCCGCACTACTACAATGACTATCTGCTGGCCCGCTGTCTCGACCAGGCAGCAACGACCGGTTGGGTCGTGCGCACCAATCCGTTCGAGGGCGGCAGCGATCACACACCATTTCTGCAATTCAAGAAGCCGGGTGCACTGTTCTGGCATTTTACGGACGTCTACTACCACACCGACGGCGACCGAATCGACAAGGTCTCCGTCTCCGAGCTGACCAACGTGGGCGAGGCGGCGCTCGCCGCCGTCCTCACGCTGACGTCGGCGGACGGTGCAACGGCCCGCGATCTCGTCGGCGAAATCGAGCGCGCGGCGCTGTCGCGCCTCGATACCGAGCTCGCGCTGAGTCGCGCCGCGCTCGCAGCCGGCGGCGACCGCGCGAAGGAGACCGACATCCTGCGCACGTGGACCGATTACTACGTGGCCGCGCTGCACACGATGACCGACATCGAAGTGGGCGGCTCGTCACCACAGACACTCGCCGCGATCGACGCCGCGGCGGCGCGCGTCAGGCGCGGCGGCGAGCAGCGTCTGGCGCTCCTCGCGCGCTGACATGACGGCGCTCTGCGCATGGCTCACGGCGCACGGCTCGAGCTGCCTCGAGCTCGTCGCCGTACTGTTCGGGATCGTCAGCGTCTTCCTCAGCGTGCGCGAGAAGATCTTGAGCTGGCCCACTGCGCTGGTGAACGTCGCGCTCTATTTCGCGCTCTTTTATCAGACGGGCCTGTACTCCGACATGGGACTCCAGGCCGTCTACTTCGGACTGTCGCTGTATGGGTGGTACGAATGGTTGTACGGAGGCACCGGACACACGGCGCTGACCGTCTCGCGCACGCCGGCGCGCCTGTGGGCCATTCTCGTCGCGGTCGGGCTCGCGTCCTGGGCAATTCTCGGCAAGCTCACGTCGGGATTGCCGGGCGTCGCGCTCCCGTACGTCGACGCCGCGACGGCGACGACCAGCCTCGTGGCGCAATACATGATGACGCGAAAGCTGCTGGAGAACTGGGCGCTCTGGATTCTCGTCGACGTGGTGTACGTCGGCATGTTCATCTTCAAGGGACTGTATCTCACGGCCGGGAACTACGCCGTCTATCTCGGCCTCGCCGTCTTGGGCCACATCGCATGGAAGCGTTCGCTCAACGCCGCGGCCGCGTGATTCGCGTCGTTCTCACGGGCTCCGAGTCGACGGGCAAGACGACGCTCGCCGCCGAGCTCGCGACCCATTACGGCGCCGAGCTCGTTCCGGAATTCGTTCGGGCGTACGCGGAACAGCGTGGCGGCATCATCGAATTCAGCGATCATGGGCCGATTGCGCGCGGACAAATGGCGCTCGAGGACGAGCACATCGGGCAGGCCACGGGACTCATCGTGCAGGACACCGATCTTCTGAGCACCGTCGTTTACTGCAACCATTACTTCGGCCACTGCCCACCGTGGATCGAAGAAGCCGCCGCTGCCCGGCTTCCCGATCTGTATTTGCTCTGCGAGATCGATCTCGACTGGGTCGCCGACGGCGTGCGCGACCGCGGCCACATGCGAGACGACATGCAACAACTCTTTCGTGACGCCGTGCTCGCGTCGGGTGTCACGACCGCGATCGTGACGGGCATTGGGGACGAGCGGGTCGAGCGAGCCGTCGAGGCAATCGACGCGTTTCTCCTGCTGAGTGCAGGTTAGAACGGTGGAACGGTGGAACGGTGGAACGGCGGAAGGAGAATCCATCTTTTCCGTTGTCATCCTGAGCGACGCGAAGGATCTCGTGTCATCGCCCGGGCGCAGGCACGCATCGCGCCTCACGGAGCCCACCCCCCAAGTTTCTTTTGCAGTTTCCGTTCACGTCCGTCCAGTCCGTTCCGTCCGTATCCAATCATTACGGCCTAAGCGGCGCAGCGACGCTGCGCGCCACGCGAAGCTCTCATGGACGGCCGCTCGGGCAAGCCATAACGGTGAGATACGGACACGAACCGTTTTTGAACGGCTAAGAAATCGAAAAAGCACATGAAAGGGAATGAGAATCATTCAGGTCGCAGCGCGCCATCGTTCATCCTGATTCATCCTGATTTCATCCTTCCCAAACTGTTCCACGCCAGCCTCGGCGAGTCTACGTCGGCCGCTACACCGACACCCGCTCCAGCTCGCGCCCGAACACCACACGTATTCGCAGGAACAAGAAGATCGCTACCGCAGCGAGCGATACGACGAAGCCCCACCACAGCCCGGCGGCGCGCAAGTCGGTGCGAAAACCGAGATATGCGCTCACCGGCACGCCGACGAGCCAATACGACGCGAGCATCGTGACGAGCGGCGCCGTCGTGTCTCCGGCGCCGCGGAGCACGCCGGCGCCAACGGCCTGGCCGCCATCAAAGACCTGAAATACGCCGGCGATGGGAATCAGCATCGCCGCGAGCGCCACGACCTGCGGGTCGCTCGTAAAGGCATGCGCTAGTAAACGCGGCGCGGTGAGAAAAACCAAGCCGGTGAGCGTCATGAACCCGACGCCGCATGCGTAGCCGGCGCGGATCGCCTCCTTGGCCCGCGCGTCGTCGCCGGCGCCGATCGCGTGACCCACACGCACCGCGACCGCCGAGCCGACGCCGAGTGGAACCATGAAGGTGAATGCCGCGAGCGTGATCGCGATTTGATGCGCTGCCATCTCCAACGTTCCGAGCACGCCCATCAACAGACCGATCGCCCCGAATGCGCCGATCTCGAGCGCCTGTTGTCCGCCGATCGCCGCGCCGAGGCGCAGCATGCGACGAAGCGGTCCCCACTCGGCGATGCCGGCGCGAAGTGGTATGAGATTCGGTCGGAGCTCGGGCCACGCGACAACGAGAAGGAGAATCGTCATCACCCAACGGCTGATTGCCGTCGCGATCGCACTGCCCGCGACGCCGAGCGCGGCACTGCCGAGATGCCCATACACGAACACCCAGTTGAATCCCGCGTTCGTGAGATTCGCCACGACCATGGTCCACACCACCGGCGCGACGCGATGCATGGCCTGCAAACTTTGCCGCAACACCACGAACGCGAGGAAGGGAACAATGCCCACGATCGAGATGCGCACGTACGCCGTGGCGTCGGCGATGATTTCTGCGGGCTGATGCAACGCGCGAAGCACGGCCGCGGCTGGAGCCAGGAGCACCGCGGTGAGCACGCTCAACGCCAACGAGAGCAAGAGCCCACGCTGCATTGCTCGTGACACGGCCTCCACATCGCGGGCGCCCACCGCCTGCGCGACGATCGGGTCGAGCGCCATCAACGTTCCGACCGAGAAGATCGAGACGTTGAAGAAATACAGATTGCCCAGCGCGACCGCCGCCAACACGCGAGCCGATACGCGACCGACCATTAGTGTATCGACGACACCCATCGACATGAAGCCGAGTTGGACGAGCACGACCGGAATCGCGAGCGCGACCATCGCCCGCAATTCAGTACCGCGGCTAGCTTTCGAGACCATGCGCATTTCTCATCTCGTCACTGTAGCAGCCCTCGTCGTCATGCGCGACTCCGCGCGCGCACAGACCGTTTCGGTCATGGCGCAGGCGATTCCAATCGTCACGCGGGCCGACCCGACCGCGACACGCACGGCGCTCACCGAGGGCTACGTCACCCAGCCGCTGGTCATGACGCATGCGTCGTGGATGTGGCTCCGCGGAATCTCGACACTCAACTTCGAGGGACTCACGCTCCGTCGCGGCGAGTTGACCACGGGCGGCTATGGTGAAGGCTACGTCGATCGCCGGCATCCGCACGCCTACGTCCACGAATTGCTCGCCGGTGCCGAATCGAACGTCGGCACCGTGCACGCGTCGCTCTTCGCAGGGCGCGGTTTCGCTCCGTTTGGCAGCGATGACCCAATGGTGCGGCCGTTCGAGAAGTATCCCGTCAATCATCACCTGTCGCAGGTGCTCGAGCGCGTCGTCGTCGTCGGAGCGCTGCGGTACGGGCCCGTCATCGCTGAAGTCGGAACGTTCAACGGCGATGAGCCGACCGGGCCCGGGTCGTCTCCCTCGTTCGATCGCTTCGGTGACTCGTGGGCGTCGCGACTAACCGTATTGCCACTCGATGGCGCGGAGGTGAGCGGCAGCTTCGCAAGCGTCGCGTCACCCGAGGTGCGCGCTGGCCACGGATTGGATCAGCGGAAGGGAAGCGTCGTCGCGCGCTACAACCGCGAGACTCCGACCACGATGCGTTATGTGATGCTGGAATGGGCGCGCACCGACGAGCGCGATGCCGGCGCGTTGACCACGCGGCTCACCAGCCTGCTCGGCGAAGCCGCAGCGTGCGTGCGAGGTGTCATTGTCGGCGCGCGACTCGAGCGAACCGACCGGCCCGAGGAAGAGCGACTGGCCGACCCGTTTCGCACGCCGCGGCCCCCGTCGGATCTTGCCAACCTGGGCGTCTCTCGCTGGACGACGCTCACCGCAACGGTCTCGGCGCCGCGCATCCAACAAGGCGTCGTGTCAGGGCGACCGTTCATCGAGGTGGCCCGGATCGGCGTCGTGCCTGGCACTCCAGCCGGCATTTTCAATCCCGAGCTGCGCTACGGCGCGCGTCGAATGTGGATGTACTCGGCGGGCATTCGCCTTCGCGCCGGCTCGATGCACGACCGAATGGGGCGGTACGGCGTCGCCGTGCCGGACATGACCGTGGGCGGCATGGCCATGAGCGGCATGGGAACTGAACCTGCGAATCGCGAGTCTGACATGATGCCGCCCATGGCCGATATGCCGTCGAGCCAAGGCGCAGCAATGACTCATCATTCCCCTCGATCATGCAGTCTTTGAGAAGTCGCGGGTTCGCCGCATGCTCGTTGTCATTCCTCCTCGGCGTGGCGGCGTGCAGCGATTCGACCCCCTCGTCCGCCCCAACCAAGCCCGACACCACGAGCCGCACGTCGGCGGCCTGCCCCGGTATCGATCTTGGACCGAAACCGGCGACGCTCACGCTACCACAGTCGAACCCGGTTTCCATGCAGGTGCTCGGCGGTGGATCGGAGACGGCGCGCTACACCGCTGAGGTCGCGGCTCGCGGACAGGTCGCCTATACGACGACCTGGAGCTTCCGCTCGGCGCCGGGCAACAAGGTCGACATTTGGGACGTGAGCGGGAACACGCCGACGTTGATCGATTCGCTCATCGTGTCGGGTGCCACCACGCTCGGCGACGTCGCGGTGAGCGACGACGGCAGTTTGCTCGTGGTAGCGACGGAACGCACCGGCGGGTCGATCGTGATTTACGATCTCGCCGACCCGCGACACCCGCAGTTCCTCTCTCGCTTCACTAATTCCGAGACCGATCCGGGCGTCCACACAGCCGAAATCGGCCGCGTGAACGGAAAGCTGTACGGATTTCTTTCGATCGATCCGATCGGCAGCACGGTCCTCGCGCGTCTAGTCATCGTCGACCTGAGCACGCCCACGGCGCCGCGCGAGGTGTTCAGCAAGGTCACCGGCAACCCGTTCGTGCACGACACGTTTGTCCGCGACGGATTGCTGTTTGTCGCCCTTTGGGACAACGGCATGGAGATCTGGGACCTGGGCGGGTGCGGCACCGGGGCGTCGCCCGAAGCGCCACGCGTGCTCGGCGGGGTGAAAACGATCAACGGCGAAGTCCACAACATCTGGTGGTACCACGACGCGAGCGGATCGAAGCGGTTTGCCTTCGTTGGCGAGGAAGGGCCCGGAACCATCGGGAGCAGCTCGCGAGGAGACATTCACGTCGTCGACATCAGCGACATCACCGCGCCAAAGGAAGTGGCGTTCTATCGAGTCACTGGCGCCGGCACGCACAACTTCTCGGTCGACGAAGCGCATGGCGTGCTCTACGCCGCCTACTACAACGGTGGAGTGCGCGCGATCGACGTGCGTGGCGACCTGGGGACGTGCCCGGCGAATCAGCAAGTCGTCGACGGGTCGACGAATCTTGCGCGATGCGATCTGCGTCTTATGGGGCGTGAGCTCGGCATCGGGCTGGCCGACTTGAATCGGGGTGTTTACGTATGGGGTGTTCAGTACTTGAACGGGATCGTCTATGCGTCGGACATGGTGAACGGCATTTGGAAGCTGAGCGCGGTCAAGTGATGCCGCCGCTCGCCGGCAACCAGTAGTCGGCAATCCACCAGAAGGAGTTGTTCGCCTTTCGTAAACTCCGTCGTTGCAACACTTTCCAGTTGACAAGTTTGTCGACGAATCTTAGTCTGGAGCGGTGCAGGAGTCCCCGCGAGGAGGGTCGCTCATGGTCGAGTCGATTAGACGCCTTTGCCGGCGAATCGTGAAGCGCCCATTGGTGCCTCTTATGGTCGTTGTCGTCGGCGTGCACGCGCCTGGCGATCCCGTCCGCCGCGGCACGGGATACGCTGGCGTGTTGCCCGTTCCGGGACCGAGTGCTCCAGCCACCGCCACCGCGACGCGCGTCGATCCCATGCTCGATGCGCAGCATCACGACGTGCGGATCTCGCGCGGTCGCATCTTGTACGCACCGGGTCATGAGCCGACGCGTGCCGCGCCGGCGGCGTCCGGAACGGCCGGACGGAAAGCTCCCTGTCCGCAGGAACGTGTGGTGCAAGCTCGAAGCACTGCCTCGCCCATGTCCTAAGCGCTTCTTCCGACTCGTCAATGCCACGCATTCGCACAGCGGCAGCGGCCGCGTTGCTCGTCGTCCCCATCGTCGCGGGCGGTTTCCTCCTTCAGAAACCGCCCGCTCGCGCGAGTGCAGCGCTGTTCCAGCAAGTCGCGTCGCTGGTGCAGACGCAATTCACCGACACGCTCACGGCGTCGCAAGTTTACGAAAAAGCGGCGCGTGGGTTGGTGCGAGAGCTGAGCGACCCGTACAGCGAGCTCCTGTCCCCCAAGGCGTCCGAAGCGTTCAACCGCGCGACGGGCGGCCGGTACGGCGGCACGGGCATGTTGATCAGCGAGGTCTCGCCTGGCAAAGGCATCGTCGTTCAGCGAGTGTTCCCCAACACGCCGGCTGAGGAGGCCGGGGTTCGCGAAGGTGATCACATCATCGCTGTCGACACGTTCTCGACGGTCAATCTTGCATCGACGAAAGTCTCCGACCTGTTGCGCGGCGATCCCGGGTCCAAGGTCACGGTCGTCTATACGCGTCCCGGCGTGCCCGAACCGATCAAGCTTCACTTCATTCGGCGTGTCGTTCACGTTCCGGCCGTGGCGTTCGCCGGGATGATGGGGGACCACGTTGGCTATATCCCGCTGCAAACGTTCAACGAGAACGCCGCCGGCGAAGTTCAGGCCGCCGTCGATCAGCTGGTGAAAGAGGGCGCCAAGGGACTCGTGCTCGACATGCGCGACAACGGCGGCGGTATCGTCGAGCAAGCGCTCGAGACAGCGAGCCTGTTCCTGCGCGAAGGACAGGAGATCGCCAGCGTGCGTTCTCGCAGCCAGCCGACCGAAAATTTGCGCTCGAGCGGCAGGCATCTCGCGCTCGACATTCCGCTCGTGGTGCTGGTCGACGGCGGGTCGGCGTCGGCCACGGAGATCGTCGCGGGCGCGCTGCAGGATCATGATCGCGCACTCGTTCTCGGCACGACGTCGTTCGGCAAGGGTCTCGTGCAGTCGGTCTACCAGTTGGCCGACGGCTATCAGCTTAAAATGACCACCGCCAAGTGGTATACGCCGAGTGGTCGCTCGATCCACCGCGAACGGAAGCTGGTGGGCGGCGAGTTCGTCGAGGTGCGTCCTGATTCAACGGGCGCCGACAGCACCAAGAAGCCCAAGTTCAAGTCGGACGCCGGGCGCGTCGTGTATGGCGGCGGCGGAATCCACCCCGACATCGTGGTGGCCGACGACACGCTGCCCACCGCCGAGCGTGATTTCCTGCGCGCCGCGGCGCCGCAGGCGCAGGCCATTACGACCGTGTTGCAGGATTACTCGCTCGAGCTCAAGGGCACCGTCGCGCGCGACTTCAAAGTGCCCGCGACGTGGACCACTGAGCTGATGCGTCGCCTCACTGCAGCGGGCGTCAAGCTTGACGCGAAGTACGATTCTACAGCGCGAGAGACGTTGACGCGGGATCTGGAGAACCGAGTCACCCGCTTGACGTTTGGCGATGCTGTGGCAAAAGGCAGAACCATCGACGAGGATCATCAGTTGCTCGAGGCTGTGCAGCTGCTGCAGCGGAGTACGACCCAAGCGCAGCTCCTCGCCGCCGCGGCGCCTGGCGTAGCTCGGAAGTAAACGGTCCACAACCTGAGTATCTTGGAGCCGTGTCTGATTTCCGGCTCCCGGCCCCGCACGCGCATCATCTGCGCGTTGAACGCACCGCGCGCTACTACACGCTCGGCGGATCGAGCGGCGAGTCGCGCGCGATCTGGTTCGTGCTCCACGGCTACGGCCAGCTCGCGGGTGACTTCGTTCGCTACTTCTCGGATCTTGCCAACGACACCACGCTCGTCGTCGCGCCGGAGGCGATGAATCGATTCTACCTCGTGAGTCCCGACAAGACGCCGGCACGCGACCGCCCGGTCGGCGCCACGTGGATGACCCGCGAGGACCGTGATTCGGAGATCGCCGACTACGTCGAGTATCTCGACGCGTTGTTCGACGAGGTGGCGGGCGACGCGAGTCGCGCGGGGGCCGCGGTGAACGTCATCGGATTCTCACAGGGAGCGGCGACCGCCACGCGTTGGGCGACTCATGGTCGGTCGCCGCTGCATCGCCTCGTGTTGTGGGGCGGATTGACGCCACCCGAGACCGATCTTACGCGCCGGCCCGGCGGCTTGCACGACCTGCCGCTGACGTTCGTGCTCGGAAGCCGGGACCATTACGTGACCGACAGCATGCTCGCCGCGGAACAAGCGCGGCTCGACGCGGCGGGAATACGATACGACGTGATTCGCTTCGATGGCGGCCACGTCATCACCCGCGCGGTCTTCGGCCAATTGGTAGGGTCGACTACGCCAGCCGACTAGCGCCGTTTCCGATCGATTAGCCGAGACAGATCTCGGCGATCCTTCTTCGTGGGGCGTCCCTTTTCCTCGTAGACGAACGTGGGCGGAGCCATCCTGAGTTGCGCGGCGAGTCGCTCGCGGTCTTCGCGGCTCGCTTGCGTCTCTTCGTAGAGCATCTGTGCTGCCGTCGCCGGCCCGCGACGCTCGGAGAGCTGGCGGACGATGAGCACGTGCTCGTACGGCCCGAGTCGAAGCCGGATCTCGTCTCCGGGCTTGACGGCCTTCGCCGGCTTGGCTCGCTCGCCGTTGACCTCTACCTTCCCGCCGCCGACCGCCTCAGTGGCCAACGATCGCGTCTTGTAGAAGCGTGCTGCCCAGAGCCATTTGTCTAGCCGAACGCGATCGGAATCGTTGTGCATCATGGACTCGGTTACATTGATCGTGGATGAATGATAACGCGCTGAGTACCTACGTTCATCGCTACGTGCCGCCGAAGGCGGAGGATCGGCGCACGTTGCTGCTTCTCCACGGGACCGGTGGCGACGAGAATGATCTCATCCCGCTCGGGGAGATGCTCGCGCCAGACGCGGGGTTTCTGAGTCCACGAGGCACGGTGCTCGAGCGCAACGCCGCGCGATTCTTTCGCCGACTCGCCGAGGGCGTGTTCGACCTGCCCGATCTGCATGCGCGAACGAAGGATCTGATCGCGTTTGTCGCCGCAGCGGCTCAGCACTACGGGTTCGACCCGAAGCAGGTCATCGCGGTCGGTTTCTCGAACGGCGCGAACATCGCCGCGAGCGTGCTGTTGACGTCAGCCGATACCCTGTCGTCCGCCGTGCTCTTTCGCCCGATGGTGCCGTTCATCCCCGACGTTCCGGTGTCGCTCGACGGCACTCGCGTCTTCATCGGCGCCGGCGAGGGCGATCCGATCGTTCCGGCCGCGCATTCCGAACGTCTCGCCGAGTTGCTCCAGGTTTGCGGCGCCGAGGTCACGCTCACGTGGCAGCCTGGTGGGCATACGCTCACTCGCGCCGACGTCGCGGCGGCGTATGATTGGCTGGAGGCAGGACGCGGGGAGCAGGACTGAGTCGTTCGCCAACGAGGGCAGGTATGAACGTTCATCGCACCGCGTGCTACGCGCTGGTCGCGGCTCTCGCCGCGACCGGTCCCGCCACGGCACAGAGCACCGTTCCCGATTCGACCGTTCGCCGCATCGACGCCGTCTTCGCCCGCTATGCGGCTGATGGCCCAGGGTGCGCGCTCGGCGTGTTTCAAAACGGGCGCATCACGCTGGCCAAGGGATACGGGTTGGCGAACATCGAGTACGGTGCGCCGATCACACCGCACACGCCGTTCATCATGGGCTCGGTGTCGAAGCAGTTCACCGCCGCGGCGATCGCGCTCCTGGTCGAGCAAGGTCGTATCTCGCTCGACGACGACGTGCGCAAATACATCCCCGAGCTTCCGGACTACGGCAAGCGCGTCACGATCGACAACCTGGTGCACCACACGAGCGGAATCCGCGATTTCTGGGCGCTCTATGAGGCCGCGGGCACGCGGCTCGACGACGGCTACACCGTCGACGACATTCTCGCGCTCGCGGCCCGGCAGAAGCATCTCAATTTCGATCCGGGCGCCGAGTACAACTACAGCAACACGGGCTACGTGCTGCTCGGCCTGATCGTGCAGCGGGTGACCGGCAAATCGCTGCGACAATTCGCGGGCGAGCAGATCTTCGGCCCACTCGGCATGACCGAGTCGCACTTTCACGACGACCACAACGAGCCGGTGCGCGGCCGCGCCTCCGCATACAGTCCCATGGCTCAAGGCGGATGGCGGATCAACGTGTGGAACAACGACATCGTGGGGCAGGGCGGGCTGATGACGACGGTGGAGGACTTGCAGAAGTGGGATGAGAATTTTTATACGGGCACGGTCGGCGGTCGAGGATTTCTGGCGCGGCAGCTCGAGCGGGGCAAGCTGAACAACGGGTCGACGCTGACCTACGCGTTCGGGCTCGAGGTCACGAGCTATCGCGGACTCCCGTTGGTCGAGCATAGTGGCAGCACCGGCGGGTACCGGACCGACATCACGCGTTTTCCGACGCAGCATACGAGCGTCGTGACGATGTGCAACGTGAGCACGGCGGACGCCCTCGGTCTGGCGCATCGCGTGGCCGACGTGGTGCTGGCCGACAAATTCACCCAGCCGGTTCCCGCGGCGACGACGCGCGCGGGCGCACAACAAGCCGGGACGTTGATCACGCTGAGCGACGCCGAGCGGTCATCGCTCGTGGGTCAGTACTACTCCGACGAGTTGACGTCGACCTACAACCTGACCGTGGCGGGTCCGGCGCTCGTGTTGCGACGGGGGCGGGCGGCGCCCGACACGTTGCGAGCGGTCGACCATCAGACCTTCCGGGCCGGCGGGATCACGCTGCATTTCAGCGGCGGCGGCTCCGGTCCGGCGTTCACGGTCGAAAACGGCCGAGCCCGGGGCATCGAGTTCGTGAGGGTGAGGTCGGCGGAGAAGTGAGGGGCGTCGGGCGGCGGGCGACCGGCTTGTCAGCACTTGCCTGACGCAATGGGCCAGAATATATTACTGACGCGTCAGTAATTGAGCGTCATCCGGCCGACTCGACCTAACTGACCGTCGATTCGGCCTTTGCATTGTTTCCAAGCCAGTGTCTCTTCCCGCAAATCCAGAGCCCCGTTGGCGGCGTCTCCCCGAGGAGCGGCCAGCGCAGATTCTCAAGGCTTCACTCACCGAGTTCGGTGAGCGAGGACTTGCCGGTGCCCGCCTCGACGACATCGCCAAGCGCGCCGGGCTCTCCAAAGGCACGATCTATCTCTACTTCCCCAACAAGGAAGAGCTGTTTCGCGAGGTCGTGCGCCACACCGTGGTCAGCCAGATCGAGGAAAGCGAGCGCCAATTCGGCGAGATTACCGGCCCCGCGACCGAAGCGCTGACGCTCTTCATGCGGACCTATTGGCGGTTCATCCGCTCGTCCCAATTTGCCCCGCTTTTCCGTCTCATACACGCCGAGATTCACAACTATCCCGACCTCGCCCAGTTCTACGCGGAAGAGGTCGTGACGCGCCGGCATCGACTGATCGCGTCCATCATCGCGCGCGGGGTGGCAACGGGGGAGTTCCGCGACGTCGATCCGAGCGTGGCAGCGCGCATGCTCACTGCACCGTTCGTCATGCACGGCCTGTGGTGCACCCATCGCGAATGCTTCTCGTCGGTCGCCACGGAAACGGACGACGAAGTCCTCGAGGAGTTGATGCAATTCTATCTTCATGCAATTCGTTCGTCCGCAGCCAATTCTGAGCACGTCGTCAAGTAATTCCATGAACGCTAATTATCCAAAGATCATTCGTCTCGGAGCCGGACTGTCGTTGATCGCTGCATTGCTGGCCTTTTTCGTGAGAGCGGCAGAGGGGCAAACCCCAACGCCACAGCGCCTGTCGCTCGGCGACGCCGCGCGACTCGCCGCCGCGCAAACCGCCGCCGTGCAGAGCGCCGCGGCACGAGTGCAGCAGGCGCAGGCGCGCGTGACGCAGTCGCGATCGGCGTTGCTGCCGCAATTGTCGGCCGGCCCGAACTGGACGAGCCACACGGTGAACAGCGCCAGCTTCGGCTTCAACTTTCCAACGGCGCCGGGGCAACCGCCGTTGCTCGACCCGAACGGGCAGATCATCGGTCCGGTGAAGCTCTGGGATTTCCGCGGCGAGGCGTCCCAGTCGCTGATCGACCTCGGCGCCCGCGGACGCGTGCGCGCCGCTCGCGCCGGCGTCGATGCCGCCAGCGCTGACGTCGCCATTGCCGCCGAGCAGGCGGCAACGGTCGCTGCGTCGGCGTACATCCGCGAGCTTCGCAGCGAGACGACACTCCAAGCGCGCACCGCTGATTCGACGCTCGCGGCGGATTTGCTCGGCATCGCGCGCGACCAGCTCACGGCCGGGGTCGGAGTTGCGCTGGATGTCACCCGCGCTCAGGCGCAGGTCGCCAGTGCGCGCGCCCAGTTGATCGCGGCGCGCAACGATCGCGATCGGTCGCAGCTTGATCTGCGCCGCGCGTTGAATTTGCCGCTCGACACGCCGGTCGAGCTCACCGATTCGCTCAATTCGGTGACGCCGGCCGATGTTGCCAACGAACAAGCCGCGATCGACATCGCCGTTCGAACGCGTCCCGATATCCGCGCTGCCGATGCGCAGCTCGCTGCGGCGGAGCAGCAACTCGCCGCGATTCGAGCCACGCGTCTTCCGACGATCGGACTGTTCGGCAACGATGGCGCCAACGGCCTTGGCTTCAACCATTTGCTGAACACGTACACGTACGGCGTGCAGGTATCGTGGCCTGCCTTCGAAGGCGGGCGACGCGAAGGCCAGCAACAGGAGCAGGAAGCCGTGGCGCGCGACATCGACATCCGGCGTCGTGACTTGCGCCAGCAGGTCGCCGTCGACGTGCGCGGCGCGATGCTCGACATCGCCTCGGCGCGCGAACAGGTCGATGCCGCGCGCGAACGTCAGCGGCTCGCCGAGCTCGAGGTCGAGCAAGCTCGCGAACGATTTCGCGCCGGTGTCGCCGGCAACGCGGACGTGATCACGGCGCTCGGCGGCCTCAACGCCGCACGCACCGGCTTGATCGATGCCTTAGCCGCTTATCAGACTGCTCGCATCGCGCTCGCGCGTGCCGAGGGCACGGTCTCTCAACTTCGATAACCGAACCACCACCGACCGACGGACGACGATCATGGCAACAGTTCTCAAGCAAGATGTCGAGCAGCGCGACATTCCCGTAGTCGAGCCGACACAGAAGGGTGGACGGCGTCGCATCGTCCTTCCGGTGCTCATCGTGCTCGCGGCGCTCGGCGCGCTGTGGGCGTTCAAGCAATGGAGCTACGGACGCAGCCACGAATCCACCGACGACGCGGCGATCGACGGGCATCTCATCCCCGTGCTCGCCAAGGTCAGCGGCTACGTGCAAACGGTAACGGTGAGCGACAACGATCACGTCGGCGCCGATTCGCTCCTCGTGCAAATCGATCCATCGGAGTATCGCGTACGGGTCGCGCAAGCCGAGGCGGATCTCGCGGCAGCGCAGGCGTCGGCGGGCGGTGCCGGAAGCAGCGGCCAAGCCCAGGCGATGGTCGAGCAGGCGACGGGACAACGCGCGTCGCTCTCGGCGCAAATCACCGCGGCCCGAGCGAACGAGGTGAAGGCGCAGCAGGATCTCGCCCGCATGGAGGAGCTGGCGGGAAAGCAGATCGTCTCGAAGCAGCAGCTCGACGCCGCGCGTGCGGCCGCCGAGGCTGCGTCGGCGAACGTCGTCGCGTTGCAGCGACAGACGAGCGCCGCGAGCGGAACAATCGCCAGCGCCGAAGCCGGCGTGCGTCTCGCATCGGCTCGCCTCCAAGGCGCCAAGGCGGCGCGTGATAACGCCGTGTTGCAGTTGAGCTACACGCAGGTCAGAGCGCCGGCGCCGGGCATCGTGTCGCGCAAGCAAGTCGAGCCTGGACAATTGGCGCAGGTCGGACAGCCGCTGCTCACGATCGTCGCCGATACCGGCGTGTTCATCACGGCGAACTTCAAGGAGACGCAGCTCGCCGATTTGCGCGTTGGGCAAACGGCCGAGATCGACGTCGATGCCTATGGTGGCGCGACGGCGACGGGCTGCGTCGAGAGCGTGAGCGCGGCAACCGGATCTCGGTTCGCGCTGCTCCCGCCCGACAACGCGACCGGGAACTTCACCAAGGTCGTGCAACGCGTACCTGTACGAGTTCGCGTGAAGCAGGGGCTCGGCAACGATCGTCCGCTCCGTCCGGGAATGTCGGTGACGGTGCACGTCGACACGAAGGCGGCGGCAGGCAAGTGCTGATTGGTGGTCTGTGTGTCATCCCGAGAGGCGCAGCTCCCGCTCAGGATGACAGTTTCGGACTAGCAACAAGCAACAAGTGACCAGCAACAAGCGACCAGCAATACGCAACTAGCCCCTGGCATGTCCTCTCCAACCATCTCCTCTGGTCCGCGCGGCACCGCGGCGATTTATGTCGGCACCAAGGCGAAAACGCCGGCGCCGGTCGCCGAGGACAAATACAAGTACAAGTATCTGATCGCGATCGCGGTGACGCTGGCCGCCGTGCTCGAGCTCATCGACACGTCCATCGTAAACGTCGCCATTCCCCACATGATGGGAAATCTCGGCGCGACGCTCGACGAGATCTCGTGGGTATCGACCGGCTACATCATCGCCAACGTCATCGTGATCCCGATGTCAGGGTGGCTGTCGGCGTATTTTGGACGCAAGCGATACCTGACCGGCTCGATCATGCTGTTCGTGTTGTCGTCGTTCTTCTGCGGCGCGGCCACGTCGCTCGGCGGACTCGTATTCTGGCGCGTGGTGCAGGGAATCGGCGGCGGCGCGCTGTTGTCGACGGCGCAATCGACGTTGTTCGAGGCGTTTCCGCCGGAGGAAGTCGGCATCGGTCAGGCGATGTTCGGCGTCGGGGTGATGGTTGGCCCGACCCTTGGCCCTACACTCGGCGGGTGGATCGTCGACAACTACAACTGGCCGTGGATCTTCTACATCAACGTGCCGCTGGGGATCATGGCGGCGCTGATGACGATGACGTACGTCCACGACGCCGAGCATCAGGAGCGTGCGGACAAGATCGACGTGCTCGGATTCGTTCTCTTGGCCACCTGTGTCGGCTCGCTGCAATTCATGCTCGAGAAGGGTGAGCGCTACGACTGGTTCGACTCGCGTTTGGTGACGACCCTCGCCGTCACGTCGGCGTTGTCGTTCGTGCTGCTGTTATGGCGCGAGCTCACCACCGACGAGCCGATCATCAATTTCCGAGTGCTCAAAAGTCGCCAGCTCGCGGCGGGCGTGAGCATTGCCGCGGTGTTGGGGCTGGCGCTGTTCGGCTCGATCTTCGTGCTGCCCATCTTCCTGCAGAATCTGCACGGCCTGACGGCGAATCAAACGGGACTCGTCATTCTGCCTGGAGCGATCGCGTCGGCCGTGACGATGGCGTTTGTCGGCAAGAATGCGAATCGTCTCGACGCGCGAGCTACCGTAGCGATTGGCGCGATGTTGTTCTTCGCCGCCATGTGGATGCTCGCGCGTATGACGCTGTCGAGCGGACCGGAGCAGACATTCTGGCCGCTGATCATGCGCGGCGTGGGACTCGGGTTGATCTTCGTTCCACTCACGAGCGCGTCGATGGCCGAGCTCAAAGTGACGGAGCTTGCGCAAGGAACCGGCATGTTCAACCTGACGCGCCAACTCGGCGGCTCGCTCGGCATCGCGATCATGGCGACGCTGCTCACGCGCTTCACGACGCAAAAGAAAGCGCTGCTCACCGAGCACGTGACGACGATGGATCCGACGTCGCTTGGAAGGTTGGAGTCGTTGACACGCGGACTCATTTCGCGCGGCATCAACCCGATCCTCGCCAAGCAACAAGCCTTGATGGTGCTCGATCGCCAGATTCAGGCGCAGGCGAGCGTCCTCGCGTTCTCGCGGATCTACATTCTCAGCGGCGTCATTTTGTTGTGCGCGCTGCCGCTGCTCTTCTTGTTCAGAACGGGAAGGGGCAGAGGCTCGATGGGGCCGGCGCACTAGCCGCGGCCTACACTTCGATCGCGTGCCCCCGTCCTCGTGCCGCGACGGGCCATGTCGTCTCGACCACGTCGCCGCGAATACCCGCGATCACGTCGTTCAGATGCACGACGATGCACACGTGATTCGGGATGATTCGCACCTGCTCGCCGACGCTCGGCCGCCAATCGGTGGATGAGAGATCGAGAATGCCGTGCTCCTCGGACATGCTCTTGACCACGACGTCGTGGCGGCCGAGGACGCAGCCGAATCCCTCGCCCGGGTCGATGCCGCGCATGGGCTCGCGACCCAATGCCTTGGTGCCGGCGTCGACGACGGCTTGACCCGGCACCGCCGTGCTGACCACCGTCGCGAGCACGGTGAGGGCGCAGTCATCCCAGTCGCACGCACCGATCGCCGCGGTCGTTCGATCGTTGTAGACGTAGGTTCCAGGCCGAAACTCGGTAACTCCCGTCAACTCGTGCGTGTTCCACATGGTTGGCGTGGAGCCGCCGCTCACCACCGCTGGTCGCACGCCGGCGCTATCGAGCGCGGTAAGCGCACTGCGGAGCACGGAGTCGAGTTGCTCCAATTTCGACGCCTGCTGATCGACGCCGTCGCGAATGTGTCCTGGGTAGAACGCGATGCCCTCGAACTCGAGGGGAGGACGTTCGCACACGGCGCGCGCGAGTGCGATCGCGTCGTCGATGCGCGGCACGCCGACGCGATGCATGCCGAGGTCGAGCTCGACGTACACGCTGATCGGGCGTTCGGCCTCTCGCGCGGCGGCGGCTACATCGTCGATCGCTCGGAGGGAATCGAGAGCAACCGTCAGCTTAACCGTATCGGGGAGTGCCGCGAGGCGGGCGGCGCGTGCGGCGCCGACGGGTGGATAGGCGACGAGGATGTCGTCACAGACGCCGCTCATGACTTCTGCCTCGAACGGAGTCGCGCACGTCACGCCGACGGCGCCGCGCTTGAGTTGCTCGCTCGCGATGCGCGGCGCCTTGTGGGTCTTGATATGGGGGCGGAGTGCCAACCCGTGCGCAGTTGCATATGCGGCCGCCCGGTCGAGATTACGGGCCAGCCGATCGAGGTCGACTATGGGGAGTGGCGTTTCGAGTTCAGCGATCTTTAGCGGCATCTGTGAATACGACCCTCTCTAGGTGGAGACGATAAATGACACAGCGCGAGCGGCAGTGGCAACCAGTCCGACTGGGCGGCGATGTTCCCGCGCCGGCCGGCGCGTACTCGCCGGCGGTCAAGGCCGGCGGATTCGTATTCATCTCGGGACAGATCCCGCGCGACCCCGTCTCGGGCGACATCGTCGGCGAC
>DASVYG010000142.1:0-2564 GCA_036392315.1 Gemmatimonadaceae bacterium | reverse complement strand
GGCACAAGGTGCGCGTCCCATGCTGTGGAGAATCGAGGCTGCCGCCGGGCACGTTCATCGGCTGCAGCGACGCCGGCTCGAGGCGCGCCGCTCGTTCGACGCCGCACGCGCGATTGCCGAGGAGCTCGCAGCCAAGGTGCCCGACGACGCGCTTCGCCGCCGTTTTCGCGAGGGCTTGGATGCGCTCATCCCGTCTGTGGCCGCGCCGACGGCGGGGCGTCTCGCGAAGGCGGCGTTCGGCGGCCTGACGCGCCGCGAGCGCGACGTCGCGCAGCTCATTGCGCAAGGCAAAGCGAACAAGGTGATCGCGCGCGAATTGGGAATCGGCGAGCGGACGGTCGAAGGCTACGTGGCGAGCGCGCTGGCGAAGCTCGACTTCGTGTCGCGCACGCAGCTCGCCGCCTGGGCGGTCGAGAAGGGGATGTCGCGCGCAACGGCGTCGCGTCCCTCCCCGTAGTACTAGGCTGCCGGCGCACCGAAGTCGCGGTCAAGGTACCGGCGAAGGAAGTCCGTCAGGCGAGTGAGTGACGCCAGATGATTCGAGGGCACCGCAAAAACGGGTATCCCGTCTGCGACAACGCCAGCCGCCATCAGATCGTCGAGTGCTCCGAGATCCTGGCCGGTGATGAGCAGAATGGCCGATCCGCTCTCCCAATCACGCCTCTCGATGGCCCCTAGGCGCCCGGATAGTCCCTCCAAATCACGGACGGCCAACCAGAGCTCGGGAGTGCGAGGGCGACGCGCAGCTTCCGCCCGGAGCTTGGCCGCGATGGTGCGTAGAATGACGGCACCTTCCGCGACGATCTCGAAATACTCTGGGGGAAGCTTCATCGAGTCGTTTGTGGATTCACGCCCAGCTCACCTGCCAGGGACTCGTACAAGCGCGCGCAGTCCGCGCAATCGGGAGATTCCTTGCCCGCTTCAGCGTTTGTTAAGTGGCCCGCACGAGCACTCGGCTATGCGATTCGCACGAGCAATCGACACGCTCTGGCGCGTACGCCACCAATCGTTAGGGAGTCGCCCTGTGCACCCCAGATCGAGTATACGCGCGGCTGCTCTGTGCCGACGTACTCTGGCAGCGTTCCCCCGAGGACGTGATGAACGACGGTGGAATCGGACGTGATGGTGTAGGTTCCGAAGTAGCCGAAATAACTGTCATGGAGCATCCGCAATTCGGCATCTGTCGGCGCAGCGTCTTGGGCGAAGCGGGACATCGCTGGCGTGCGCATCACCTGGATCGAAAGCTCCCCGGACGACGTATAGATGAAGTAGCCCAGTGGGCGCGGCCCAAATGGCTGTGTCTCCCGACCACTCGAGTCGACGTCGCAGAACCGGACCACACGCCAAACGCCAACGAGACTGCGGCCTCGTGAGGATAGAATGCGGGCATTGGCGGTGTCGGCCCGCTGCGCACCATTGACAGGTGGACTCTCGGCCGTCGATGGGCGGATACACGCGGTTCGGAGGGTGAATGCCACGAGCAGCGCGGTGAAACTGTTCCGCATGCGGGTCCTCCTGTCCGAACAAGTCGACGGCACCTAACGCCTTAGGCTAAACTAACGCGTTAGCCTAAGCTGCAAAGAAATCGCATATGAGTTTGCGGCGCAGCCGCAAACAAGTCCATGATCCTTTGTCAGCGTCAGCCTTCACGTCGGGTGACGCCGGGCGACTTGAGTTGGACGACCGGCCCCTCGGGAGCAGGCCAGAGCGCGATCCGGTAATGATCCGCTCCTTCGAGGCCATCGGCACTCACGCTCGCGAGGTTGCCGTAATAAATGCGCGCCCGATAGACGCCCGGGGCAATCGCAAGCCGTGCGGCCTCCGGAAAAAAGTCGGTACATCCGGCGATCACCGCTTTACCCGACGCGAGATTCACGCTGCATTCATTCGCCCGATCCCATTGACTCAAGTCGTCGGCTGGTGCTTCCGCGAGCACCTCAACCTCCACAGGTACGTCCATGTTGCGGACAGTCCCGATCCCAATCACGCCCGGCGCAACTGCCAAGAGGCGATCGACTGCGTCAACCGTCCAGGCCTCCGACAGGTCGCCGGACGCAGCTTCGTCTTGCAGATAGAACTGGAAGTAATCGGCGAAGAGCGTGAACTCGTGCTTTCCCGTCATCGACATGTGTGTGTCACCTAATGCTTGAGCTCAGCCGGGTGTAATCCTCAAAGCGTTCCCCATGTCCTCGGACACTTCGGTTACCTTTGTCCCCGGCTGCTCAGTCGACAATTTAGCCTGCGGAGCGCGGCGATCAGTCGTTGACGCGTCCGACGGGGCGTCGCTGGACCTTCCCTGACCGAGAGAACTAACCGCGGCTTGCGCGGCGAGGATCTCGCTGAAGGGCGATGCCCAGCGCCGCGAGCGAGGCGCCCAGGATAATGAAGCCGACGTTGCCCTGGCGAAGAGTCAGGTCAATCGTTAGCGGGCCGCGGCGGATCAGCTGATTGATAAGGGCGAGAACGACGAGCACCCCGCCGAAAAGAGTTACGGCTGACGCAACAGGAAGCACCCGAGACGTCGAGTGCGCATCCGCGTCATGACCTTGGATGCGGTACGAGCG